>NZ_CAJMXG010000157.1:0-7053 GCF_905219725.1 Oscillibacter sp. CU971 | reverse complement strand
TAGGGCCTCCATATCTACCGCCTGCTGTTGCAGCTCGGTATACTGTGCCAGTGCCGCCTCCAGTTCACTGGTGTACTTTATCTTCTGCTGGTCCAGCTTGCCCAAAGAGTTTTCCATAGATGTAATGCGCTGCTTAACCCCCGCTATACCATGATCGTCTGCACGATTAAGCTGATTGAGCAACAAAGCCTTCTCACTTTTTAATTCCTCAATATCTTCTGTCAGACCAGCGATTTTCTGCGCCAATTCCCGATGCCGGAACACCTGAATTGCCGGGGTATTTTTCTTTTCGTCCAGCAAAACCCGGTGCTCTTTAATCTTGGCCTTGAGTTGCTTAACAACATCCTCATACCGCTTGATGTCTGGCTGAACAGCATGGAGCGTATCGGTAATTTGCCTTTTTCCAACTCCAATATGCAATAGTTGATATCGGAAAACGATCATCTTTTGCCGAACGGTTTCCATCGCCTCTGCTATTGCCGGAACGGTGTTCCTCACTGCGTCCATCAGTTTCTTAACCAGCGATTTCAACTCTCGCAGCAGGGCGTTGTCTGCTTTAATCTGCCGATTCAGTTCACAGCGGTCAGAAATGATCCCCTTCTGTTCCAACGCACGAGCGGCTACACCCTCATGAATGGTAGGCTGTTCATCCAGCCCACGCTCTGCGTGGCTACGATGATCGACACGATCTTGTCTCCCGGCTCGCTCAAGAAATCGGTTGGTCATATCGGCCCATGCCGCCCGCCAGAGGGCAAGCTGATCCTCGCTGTTCCAACGGGCAGAGATAGGATTTTGCCTACCATATTTCGTGCTCTTGGGATACTTGGAGATGCGCTCATAACCTTGCGCTTCTGCCTGGGAGGGCGACATATACACCTTCTTTCTGCCAACTTTGTACTGATACTGCTTCTCCCAGCCCTCGAACTGCGCTGACTTGAACTCTGCCGCAGTAAAGCCCCGCTCCACTCCATCGCGGACGCACAGATATTCCTTCTCCGTTTTGTGCTGCCATTTGCCATCTTTGGTCAGAGGCCGCACGGTCAGCATGATATGAGCGTGTGGATTGTGACCATCGGTATCATGGATGCACACATCGGCGCACATCCCCCCTGCCACAAAATTGGTCTGGATAAAATTTGTCAGCAGGGCAATCCACTCGTCCCTACCCAGCTCAATCGGCAGCGCCACCACGAACTCACGGGCCAGTCGGCTGTCTTTCGTTTTCTCCGCTTCTTCTACGGCGTTCCAGAGGACTTCCCGATTTGCCCACTCCGCTGGCGCCATATCCGGCAGAAAAACCTGCTGCCAGACAAGTCCTTGTTTCCGGGTGTAGTCATGCTGTATCCCATCATAGTCATTGTAAATGCGGGAACAGCTCATATAGGCCGCTGCCGCGACAGCGGAACGCCCCGTCCCCCGGCAGATAATCTTTGCCTCTAAATGATAAATTGCCAGTTTTTATTACCTCCGTCCTTCGTCTCCCGTCCCTCGTCCTACGTCCCCCGTAACATCGAAAAGCTGCCAGTGGCAGGTTTTCGATGGCGTATGGAGCAGGGCGGCGCACTGGCCTGCTCCATACGCACCGGGAATGACGTCGGTCATTCCCGGCAGGCCCCCGCAGGGGCCGCATCCGCCTCGGAGAGCGCACGACTGCCGCAGGCAGTACCACCGCCCGCGCAGCGGGTGGTGAGTAAGTGCGCCCTTCGGGCCGGGAAAAGCGGAGCGCCCCGGCGAACCGGGACGCTCCTGCTTTGCGTACTCAATTTGTAAGTTCGTGAAGATATGCTTCCAAATCGTTCAAGCTCATGCTCACCGTCTGCGGCAGAGCCTTCTCTAAAACAGCCCCCTCCTGGATTAACCGCCGTGTCCGGGCTTTGCGCTGCTTCACACGGTCACGGGCCTGGGCTTCTTCCAAACGGTGTCGGGCCTGGATCAGTTTCTTTTCATTATCCGTCATAGTAACTCCTTCCCGGCCTTAACTGGCCTGTTAGCACTGGAAACGCCTGATTTTGACACCAAAATTCTGCAAGTTGGTATCATAAAGGGCAAAAAACAGCACCAGATACAAATTCCCTGTGTAAATACAAGAAATTTGGTATCTGGTGCTTATATTTTTGGTGTTAATTCAATTCGTTATGGCATCAAAATGGCCCGCTGTGGTATCAAAAACTGTCCACGAAATCCAATGCTGTATCGTCCGATTCCTGCTGGTCCTCTTGGGTTGCGTTCTCAGTAGAGGCCGGTTGCGGTGGGATATTCTGCAACAGGTTGAGCAGCGTAGCCGCTGAACTGACAGGAGCGGCGTGATCGAACCCGGCCCGGATGGTTTCCAGCACCCGCTGGAGGAAAGCGTCCTCCTTCTCACGGGTTTCCAGATACGGGTCAGAGAACAGCCGCCCCCGGCGCTCAAAATAGTCGTTGACTGCGGCAATCACCGCCCTGCTGTAAGAGCGGTGCTGTCTCTTGTCTCTCTGCTGAAGGTACTCCCAGGCCGTCCGATCCGACTCTTTCTCCAGATTGAACCGAATATTGGTACTGACGATTTGTCCACTCATACCGTGCCGCCCTTCCTGGCGCGGAGATGGGCCAGATATTCATACCCCTTGGCGGTGGCGCAGATGTCCTCGTTGATGACAACCTGGCCAGCGTCAAACTCTCCGAAATTTTTAATCAGACAGCCACCGCCGCCAACCACATACAACTTCATCAGTTCCGGGTCATACTCATGTTCGCGCAGGCGGCGGAAGATACCGGCTACATACTCCCTGGCAGTTGACTGGATGGCAGTTAGATACCGCTCGCTGATCTCCGCAGTCCCGTATCGCAGCACACGGTCAATCACCGTTTCGTCAGCGGCAGAACCGTAGAGCTTCAGCAGATTCTCCCTGACAGCCAGCATACATTGGTGTGTCCCATATTTCTCGGTGAAGCACTTTTTCTCCTGGGGACGGCGGTCATTGATATACATGACGTTCATCGTGCCGTTGCCGATGTCGGCCAGCATATTCACCCCTCGGAAGTCTCGCAGATGGTCAGCAGCGGCGGCAAAACCCTGGGGGAAAATGTCGGCCCCAACAAAGTCAACATGATACTCCGCACCCCGGAAATGAAAGTCTACGCTGTCCTTTTGCAGCAAATACTGCTTAAAAGCGTCCTTCTGCTCACTGACCCAGGTGAGGGGCAGGCCCGCCGCCAGATGGACACGGGCTGAAATCTGTTTGCGGATGTTCAGCTCCCGCCCAATAGCAGCGAGAGTCAGAATGTAGTAGTCACTGTCAGCCATCTTGTCGGCAGTGAATTCCTTGTGTTCCTCTCCGATTAGATAATAGCGTCCCTCATAGACCAGCAGATTGCTCTTGAAGGTCGGTTCCTTGTCGAAGGAGGCCACGCCGGTTTTGAAACAGCAGTTGGCAGTCTTGATGTTGCCATAGCCGTGGTCGATGCCGATGATGATCGGCGTATTGTGATTCAAAATGTTCATAAAATTCCTTTCTGCTGTATAACAGCAAAGGGCGGTCCGCAGACCGCCCAACCTAAAACATTTCTTCTTGTAACCATTTCCGTTACGGATATGTAAAGTGGGAAAAGTTCCTATTTTAGATATCCGCAACGCTATGCGGAGTTAATTTGTTACAGATAAATCAAGTGGTCAAAGTTACCACTTGATTTATCTGTAACGCGGCTGCATCTGCGTTACGAATAATCGTAGGGGAATTTATTTCCACTATGTCCAACCGTAACACCTTAAATCGTGTTCCGTTACGATTCGAGCAAGTGGTCATCATGACCACTTGTTTTATCCGTAACACTCTGACGATACGCCCGCTGGCGGCAGGCATTGCTACAATAGAGCGCGTCTGACCGCTTGGGCGTGAATGTGTTCCCGCACACTTTGCAGACCTGAGTACGGGGCGGCTGCGCCAAACGCCGCTGTATCAACTGCTTTTTATAGCCGGTATTGCCGCATTTCTTGTAATAGCAATATTTTTTGGACCAGATTCGCGTATAGAAAACACACCCGCATCCCTCGCAAATAATCTTACGGACGGGGTCGCTTTTCCCATAGGGTCTGCCAGCCATCTTGCGCTCGTAGCAATTCTTCAAAACATCCTGGTGCTGGTACTCCCAATCGCAGTTCCACATGGACTTTCAACCTCCTTCGTGATGGAAAAGAGCGGTCCACAGCATTGCGGACCGCTCCGATACAAATTCATGATACTTTTGACTTCGCTCCTCTCGCCATGCGGCGGTAATCCTTCTGCCTGCAAGCAGGACAGCAGTATTTCGCGTTTGGCCGCAGAGCGGAGAAGGTTTTGGCACAGGTCGCGCAGGTCCGCTCAAAAGGAGGGCTGAGATTCTCTCCGGCCTTCAAACGGCGGTATCTCTCCCGGCTTCGGATACGCTCCTTCTGCAATCGCTCCTGCTCCGCGATCTCCTCCGGAGTAGGTTCCGGCATGGGGGCATCAAATTTACCGATGAATTTCAGATAGATGTCCACCTCCTGCATCCGGTCACCCGTGGACTTGTCCGGAGCATGAACAACAATCTTCTCAACAAACTCGTTAATCATCGGCGTAGTCAGCTCTGAGAAATTGGTGTACTTCCTTGCAAGGTCAAGAAAATGTTCTACATTGGCGGTGTCCTGTTCAAAGCTGCCTAACGCAGATTCACCTTCCGCGATGGACTGCCGGAGCGTTGCCTGCTCCTGTTCGTATCCGGCGAGAAGGGTGTCAAAGCGTTCCTCTCCAATGCGGCCCACCGCATAGGATTCATATAGCTTCTTGATGATGGTATCCAGTTCGTCAAAGCGCCGCTTATCCTTGTTCAGCTTACGCTTCAAATCCTTCGCCGCTTGCGCCTGCTGAATCTCGGACGCTGCCCGGACCTTTTGAATGAACTCAGCCTCATTGGAGATAGCGTAGGTGCTAGTGACCTTGATGGTTTCCAAAANCAATGCCCGCAGAGCTTTTGTTGAGATGTGGTGATTGCTGCAAACAGCCGTCCTTCTTTGCCCTGCGAGTTTATACGAGGAACATTCATAGGCGTCCGATGGATACGGCTTTGTCTCACTGCCCCGTGTCCGCTGGTTATACATCTTTGCCCCGCAGTCCGCACAGAATACCAGCCCGGTCAAGGGATTCGCCTCGCCCAGCGTATCAATACGGCGTGGAGTTCCCCGCAGTTTCTGAACAAGTTCCCAGGTGCCCTTGTCCACGATAGCCTCATGGGTATCCTCGAAAATCAGCCAGTCCTCTGGGGCATGAAAAATTGGCTGCTTATCCTTATAGGATTCTTTGTGGGAACGAAAGTTGACCGTATGGCCCATGTACTCAGGTTTAGACAGTATCCGTCCCACAATGAAGTCGCTCCAGGCATAGGGACGGTCGATGTTTTCCTTGCTTTTCCAGGGGCCACGTCCCTGCCTTGCCAGATAAGCCGCTGGGGACTCTATCTTATCCCGGTACAGAATGTTGGCAATATCGCTCAGACCGTGTCCCTCAATGGCCAACTGGTAGATGCGCCGCACAACTGCCGCCGCTTCCTCGTCAACCAGCCAGTGATACTTGTCGTTGGGGTCTTTTTTATAGCCATAAATAGCCTGATTGGTGGTCGGCTTGCCGGATTCACCTTTGACCCTGATGGCAGTGCGTTGCTTCCGGCTTAAATCGCGCAGATACCACTCGGACATGATATTGACAAAGGGGGCAAACTCGCCAGAGCTGGGATCGTTGCTGTCAATGCTGTTCCCGATGGCAACAAAGTGGATACCATAGCGTTTGAAAACGACCTCCGTGTAAAAGCCCGTCTGGAGATAATCTCTCCCCACCCGGCTGAGGTCCTTGACCAGAAGATGTTCTACCTTCCCGGCCTCAATGTCGGTAATCAACCGTTTCCATGCGGGACGGTCAAAATTGCCGCCGGACCATCCGTCATCCGTGTAATGGACGATATTACCGTAACCACGGTCAGCGGCATAGCCCTCCAGGTATCGTTTTTGATTGATGATCGAATTGCTGTCCCCTAAAGATTCATCGTCACGGCTGAGGCGTTCATATAACGCTGTGATTTTCGTCTCCGTCTGTCTGGCGCTCATGATGCGCTCCTTTCAGACTGACGGTTCATTTGTGGCACGTCTATCATACCACAATCTGCCGGTGATGCCAATCCTTCGCGCCGGATTAGCTGTAAAATTTTGTCCTCCATGGTTTCGCTGCCGTCCTCTTTTGTAAAAATATTCACTTTGAAAACTGTGCTTCCGATTCGCCGGGTCATGGTAGCGCTGGTATTTTTCGTCATTGTACCTCTCTTTCCTTGTTTGTAGGGGGATTTCCCGCCGGTGGTCCGTTGTCCCTATTCAATTGTTGACGCGGAAACGCCGCCCCGACAACTTGGGACGGCGTTTCCGCAAAACCTGCTATAACATCCGATTCTCCTTTCCGCATTGATTTGAGGCGTTTTACCCTCTGATACCAATATACGGAGAAAATGGTGCAGACCGAAAAAATATGGCATTATTGCAAGTTGAGGCCGTTTCAGTGGTGAAAATTGCAAAAATGCAAGATACAAAATTCGACTTAACTTTTGTAGGGAAATGTAGTATACTCGGAAATAATTGGGGAGGATGTCGAATATGGAGCAGGCATATTTGCCGGGAACTGTCCGGCAGAGGATACAGGAGCTTATCAAGGAGCGGAAAATCACTCAGGCTGAACTCGCTGCGGAAATTGGAATGGCAGAAAGCTCTCTCAGCCGATTCCTGAGTGAGAAAACAGATAAAATTGGGGACGAGTACATCATCAAAATTGCGGACTTTCTGGGGGTGTCCACCGACTTCATTTTGGGGCAGACGGATTTCCCGGAGCGCCGTAACTATGATATTGAGGAATTGGGGCTGTCCTACAAGGCGGCGATGGCGTTGTATACCAGAGAAGTGGACACCGATGTTGTCAACCGTATTTTGGAGAATCCACAATTCCCGGAGATTACACGAATGATCTCTCGCTATTTCAAGGATGCGATTGCGGAAGGCCTTGCTGTCCAAAACGCCATGTG
>NZ_CAJMXG010000156.1:0-7059 GCF_905219725.1 Oscillibacter sp. CU971 | reverse complement strand
ACCCGGGAAATGGATCAGAACTGTTGGGAGGAATTTTCAGCAATTTTTGCCGTTTCGGAAGAGGTCAAGCGGAATTTTGAGATGCTCTACCCGAAGCATGCCTCCCGAACCAGGGCGTTTCCCAATATGGTGGATTTGACCGGTATCCAAGAGCTTGCCAGGATGGGAACGGGATTTTCGGATGGTTATTTGGGAATACGCCTACTGACGGTAGGACGGCTTACCTATCAAAAGGGGTACGACATGGCACTGGAGGCGCTGAATCTGCTGAAAAAGCGGGGCATTCCCGTCCGGTGGTATGTGCTGGGTGAGGGCGAGGAGCGAAAATTTCTGGAGCGAAAGCGGGCGATGCTGGGGCTCGAAGAGGATTTTGTCTTGCTGGGAGCGGTGGAAAATCCCTTTCCCTATTACGCCCGGACCGATATCTATGTCCATGCGACCCGCTTTGAGGGCAGGAGCATTGCGCTTCAGGAGGCCCTGGCTTCGGGCTGCGCCGTGATTGTCTCAGACTGCGGCGGCAACCGGGAAGAGATTGAAAACGGCCAAAACGGCCTGCTGTGCCCCTTCGACCCATTGGCGCTGGCGGACTGTATCGTGCGACTTGTGCGGGACAGGACTCTGCGGAGGGACTTGGGAACCCGGGCGGGTTCCCAAAAGACGGACGCCGGCTTCTGCGGGGAATCCTGGGAAGCACTGTGGGATGGAGAGGACGGAGTATGAGGGAGCGAAAGGAACTGCTGGTGTTGATCCCCGTGCACAATGAGGAGAAGAACATCGGAGGAGTTCTGGAACAGATGACGCTCCATCGGATCCAGGATATAGCGGATATTCTGGTAGTCAACGACGCCTCGGAGGACAGCTCGGCCCAGGTGATTCGGAAGTGGCCGTTACAGATGCTGACAAATATGGAACGGCTGGGCTATGGAGCCTCCTTACAGCTTGGATACCGATATGCGGCAAGGAATGGATACCGCTATGTGATTCAGCTGGACGGCGACGGACAGCATGACGTCTGCAATATCCGGCCAATCTACCAACGGATGCGGGAGAGGGGAGCCGATGGGGAATACCCTGATCTTGTGCTGGCCTCCCGCTTTATGGAGGGGAGTGCGGAGTTCCCGGTGATCTTTTTGAAGCGGGTGGCGTTTCGGTGGTTTCGCTTCCTGATCCGTATGATAACAAAACAGAGAATCACAGACCCCACCACCGGACTGCAGGGCTTGAACAAAAGAGCCTTTGCCTATTATGGGGAGCGGGGNCACTTTGATGACAGATATCCAGATGCGAATATGGTAATACAAATGCTCCTCCTGGGATTTCGCATAACGGAGATCCCGGCGGTTATGCACGCCAGAAAAGAGGGGCG
Source organism: Oscillibacter sp. CU971 (assembly GCF_905219725.1). Lineage (NCBI taxonomy): Bacteria > Bacillati > Bacillota > Clostridia > Eubacteriales > Oscillospiraceae > Oscillibacter > Oscillibacter sp. CU971. The sequence continues at coordinate 5,693 of NZ_CAJMXG010000156.1, read as the reverse complement.
CAGTATGCACAGGGGGATTCAGCCGTTTTGGTATATGTTCAGAATGCTTTTTGAGATCCCGGCGGTGATATGGAGGGTGAGGCTTGAAAAGCAATCGGGCCGGGCGCATTCCCGGCCTGAGGGAGTACAGGATGATATTTTGTAAAGCGGATTACGTGGAGAGCGGTGAGGCGCTGGGAAACCCGGACTGCGGATGGTATCATATCTACCCGTTTGTATTCAAAGAGGTCTCTGGAGCGGTGTTTCCGGCGCTGGACTTTCAGCTGCTGGCCAGAAACCTGGAAGAGTACAGCGGAGAGAGGTTGGCGCTGGTACAGTTCCATATCGGCTTTTTCCGGGAGAGAGAACTATCAGCTGTGATATTACGGCATATGGAGCGGATTCTGGCGTGTTTTCGCGCCTCCGGAAAGCAGATTATCCTCCGGGTGGCGTATGACCTGGAGGGAAAGGGGCTTCTGCACGAGCCGGAGTCCGAGGATTTGATCCACAGGCATATGGAGCAACTGGGATTGTTGATTCGCACTTATGCCTCCGATATCCTGACCCTCCAGGGAATTTTTGTGGGAAACTGGGGGGAGATGCACGGCTCCAGATATTTGTCAGAGTCCGCAGTGGCGCGGCTGGTACTATCTTTGTATCGCGCTTCAGGAGGAAGCTGCTTTCTGGCGGTGAGAACGCCCGCACAATGGCGCAACGCGATCGTGCGTCTTGCGGGAGAGCCGGGGCTGGAGGAGAGATTAACTCTATTCAACGACGGGTTATTCGGTTCCGATACGGATCTGGGCACTTATGGCATGTGCGGCGGGAGGAAAGCCGACGAGGCGGGACGCCGGGGAAAGAATCAGGAGGTGGAGTGGCAGTACCGGACGATGAGGGGAAGGCCGGTGGGAGGCGAGGCGGTGGCCGCTCCTGCGCCGGTGGGCTACAGGCGGGCGGCGGCGGAGCTGGCGAAGATCCACGCCTGTTACCTGAACAGTGCCTATGACAAAAAACAGTTGGATTTTTGGAGATGGGAGACTGTGGATGCACCGGGCTGCTGGCAGGGAATCAGCGGATATGACTACATCGGACGCCATCTGGGCCCCCGCTTTGTAATACGAGATACGAAAAGAGTTGGGCGGAAGCTGATGGTTGTGATCGAAAATCGGGGGTTTTCCGGCGTGTGCAGGGAAACGGAATGCTTTTTAGTGACGGAGCAGGAGGCCGGAGGCCGGAGGGAGTTCCGCCTGGAGGCGAATGTGTGCACATGGCACAGCGGACGGACGATAAGGCTGCCGGTTCCTCTGCCGTCTGAGAGTGAGCGGCCAGTCTGGCTCTCCTTGACACTCAGAGGAAGAGAGGACGGCCGAGTCATCCGGTTTGCCAACCGGGGCGCAGATGGTTCGGTACAGCNGGGGNAGTTAAGGAGCGGATGACGGTTCGGACCTGTGGAGGAGGACTGAAAAACGGAGGGGCGGCTCTGCAGCGTTGCGCCGCATAGAATCTATGAGATGATGTCTAAAATTTTTCTCAGAAATGGCAGGTGCTCAAATGCTTGACATACCAAAGCGGCGTCCGGTGGACATACAAACCACAGAACACGAGGGAGAGGTCGGCATTCTCACCTTCCACTGCGCTGACAATTTTGGCGCAATGCTCCAGGCCTATGGACTCAAGCGCTTTTTGCGGGAGCACGGGGTTCAAGCAGATATCGTCCGCTATGACCCGTTTTTCATGACGGGCAGGCACTGGTGGCTGCCCTACTGGCCGGCGTCAAGCCTGAGGGAGGTTGTGCCCCGCTTGTTGGATGCGTCCCTAAAATTGATTTGGCGCCTGCTTATCTGCCGGGAGTATGCCGCCCGGCGGAGGAACATGGCCCGCTTTCGCCGGGAGTACCTGATTGATGTCCGGCAGCCTAGGATTCGCTCCATCGCCGGCCTGAGAAAACTCCCCTATAGAACTTATATCGTAGGCAGCGATCAAATCTGGAATCCGAATATCACCTGTGGCCTGCGGGAAGTCTACTTTGGCGATTTCCAAAGCGGCCGGAAAGAGCGGGTTGTCGCTTACGCCGCCAGCCTGGGCAGTGCCTCCCTCCCGCCTCAGTACGACCGGGAATTTGCCCGGCTGGTTCAACATGTGGACGCACTCTCGCTCCGGGAGGCGGAGGCCGCACCCTACGTGAGGCGCTTTTATTCCGGAAAGGTCACGGCGGTTTTGGATCCGGTGTTTCTGCTGGAAGAGAACGCCTGGCGGGAGGTGGAGCGTCTTCCCGCCCGCTCGGGTTACATCCTGACCTACGCCACGGAGCGAAACGCCCATATGACCGCCTATGTGCGTGCGCTGTCTCGGAGAACAGGACTGCGAGTAGCGGTGCTGGAAGAGATGCGGATCGGCTCTCCTTCAGAATTGGATACCGCCGGGCCGGCGGAGTTTTTGGGCTATCTCCACGGTGCGGCCTATGTGGTGACCAACTCCTTCCACGGGACGGCCTTCAGCATTCTCTATCGGAAACAATTCCTGGTGTTTGCCCACAGCAAACGCAACGCCAGAATCGCCAATATCCTGCGGCTGCACGGTCTGGAGGATCGGCTGTGCCGGACCGGCGGGGACATCGACGCCCCCGTGGACTGGGATGCGGTTCAAAAGAGAACTGCGGCGGAGGTTCAGAAGTCCGGGGCGTTTCTGCTGGACAGCATTGGGGGAAGGACGGCATGAGACGGAAAAAAGCGTCGTGCTGCGGCTGCGCCGCCTGCGCCGCCGCCTGCCAGACAGGGGCGGTGCGGATGGTCCCAGACGGGGAGGGGTTCCGCGACCCGATGGTTGATGAGGCCCGGTGCGTCCGCTGCGGCCGGTGTGAGGCGGTCTGCCCGCTGAGAGGACGCCCCACCGGAGATGGCGGGCGGGTCTTTCTTGGCGCACGGGCCAGAGAGGACGCTGCCCGTCTGGGCAGTTCCTCCGGCGGAGTGTTTTCCGTGCTGGCGGCGTACGTGCTGGAGCGGCGGGGCGCAGTGTTCGACGCAGCCTTCGACGAAAACATGGAGGTGGTCCACCGGGAGGCGTGGAGCACGGCGGAGCTGGAGGCCCTGCGGCGGACGAAATATGTTCAGAGCCGGACGGACGGCGTGTACCGCCGGGTGGAGGAGCTCCTGAAGCAGGGATTCTGGGTGCTCTTCTGCGGCACGCCCTGCCAGGTATACGCTCTGAAACGGTTTCTGGGCCGGGAGCACCCCCGGCTCCTCCTGGTGGATCTGGTGTGCTATGGTGTGCCATCCCCAGGCCTCTGGCGGGACTATACTGCCCTTTTAGAGCGCCGCCGGGGGCCTCTGACGGACTTCTCCTTCCGGGATAAGCGGAACCGGGATCATGGCCACACCCGGGCCTATACCGCCGGGGGCAGGGAGTATGCGGAGGACCTGGGCCGGGATCTCTACTGCTGGCTGTACTTCGCCAACCTTACCCTCCGCCCCTCCTGCCACGCCTGCCCCTTTGCCGGTCCGGACCGGGAGAGCGACTTCACCCTGGGGGACTTCTGGGGCGTTGAGAGAATCCGCCCGGAGGCGGACGACGGCGCGGGGGTTTCCCTAGTGATCCTCCACACGGACAGGACCCGAGAAATCTGGTCCGAGGTACAGGACGCCGTTGACTGGTTTTCCTGTGAGGAGGCGGCGGCGCTCCAGCCCCGGCTGAAAGGGCCAACGCCCCCCTCCCGGATTCGGGATGTTTTCATGGGGCTGTACCGCATACTGCCGCCCGGCCCCTTCCTCATGCTCTGCGAAAAAATGAGAGCCGCCGCGAACCTGCCGCAGCGGCTGATAGGGTATTTTCAATGAAAAGTGTCTCGAAATTGGTTCAAAATCTCCAGGAGTGTGAATGGCGGGTCTACAGGGTGAGAAAGCGCCGACGCCTAAAAAATCCGGGATTTCATCAGGCTGACGGAAAATCCCCGGCGGTACATGGATCTGCCTCTGGTGGAGTTGGAGAACCCCGGCGGATATCCCGCCGCCCTGCTGGGAGATGTGCGGGTAAATTTCTTCCACTACGCCTCCTTTGCGGAGGGGGCCGCCAGGTGGGAGGAGAGAAAGCGAAAGATCAACTGGACCCGTCTGGTTCTGATTGCCGCAGACAGGGGCAGCTGCGATTACGAAACTCTGATGCGTTTTGACAGGCTGCCCTGTCCCTATAAAGTAATTTTTACCCACAGATCCTGCCCGGAGATATCCTCCGCCGTTTATATCAAGGGCTTTGAGAATTGCGGGCAGGTGGGTATCCTGACAGATTTCAAGCCCGGGTTGTTGATGCGGCGGTATCTGGACGACTTTGACTATGTGGGCTTTCTCAACGGCGTCAAGTAACAGCCGGTCAGCAGATGCCCTTTCTCCCCCAGACAAGGTGGAGAATACGGCAGATAAGGCTCAAACTCCGGTAGCATCTCAGGCGGAAGAGAACCAGGAAGCCCCATTGGTTCCATGTGCTGCACTGCCGATTGTGCCGCATTGCCTGCCGGAAGATCTCATTACTCCGGAACCGCCGGCACATTTCTCGCTTCTCCCGAAAGGACGCCGGATTCCAAGGGCTGAACACACACCGGAACAGGAGTGATGTCAGCATGTTCAGTGCGTAGGTGTGGTACGGCAGCGCCAAGGCGGGAAGGGCTCCGTGCTCTTCCAGGGCTTGCTTCACTTTGTGCAGCAGCAGCTCGTGGTTGTCCGGAAGCCTGGGGTTGAATCGGCGAGAAGAGGAGTCCCGGTGGATGTTGTAGAGGTAAACCGCCCGGGGAATATAGGCGCAGCTTTCCGCCCGGAGGAGGTATTCGATATTGAAAAAGGCATCCTCACCGCAGAACAGGTCCTCAGAAAAGCGCAGGTTATATTTTTCAATGGCTGTCCTATTTATGGCCCTTGCCCAAACAGAGAGAAAATCCACATTTCCCTGTTCCCGGAGCTGCCGGAGTGTCAGTGTGCTTTGGACCAGGGTAAGCTTATCCTCTTTGCCATAGCGAATAGACTCCTTCTGATTTCTGGGAACCAGGTCTTTTTCTGTTAAAGCGCACTCAAATAACATCAAATCCGGGTCATGGCGGCTCTCTTGGTCGATCAGTGCCAGAAACTCCGGGGCTATGCTGTCGTCCCCGTCCACAAACACGATCCACTCCCCCTGGCAGACCTCCAGTCCCCGATTCCGGGCGGCGGAGACGCCCCGGTTCTCCTGACGCAGCAGCCGGACACGGCTGTCCCGTTCGGTATAATCTTCACAAATTTGGGGGCTGGCGTCGGTGGAGCCGTCGTCAATGAGAATCAGCTCAAAGTCCGTATAAGAAGAGCACAGGACGGAATCAATACAGCGGCATAAATACCGTTCCAGATTATAAACGGGGATGATGACTGAAATCATATTATACGCCTCCTTGTATTTATTCGTTTCCCACAGCGATTCTCCCGCATTCCCGGAGTTTTTGGCGGAGACGGGCTGCAAAATGGAGCATACGCACAGCTCGATACCATCCCAGGCTGAAGAAAAACAGGAAAATCCGCCGTTCCAGCGGACCCAGACGAAGGTTTTGCTTCAATGCCGGATAGAGGATCGTCTTTTTCCGGAGGTAGGCACACATGGCGTGCTGCTCCCTTAGAGTCTTTGGATAGGGGGAGCTGAAGATCAAGTCGGTCAGCGCAAAGCAAATATGATCCAATACCCGATTACTGTAAAATTGTGCT
>NZ_CAJMXG010000155.1:0-7083 GCF_905219725.1 Oscillibacter sp. CU971 | reverse complement strand
GACCTCCCCCCCGAGCCGCCGGAAGGTGAACCGCAGGAAGGCGAACCGCAGGAAGGCGAACCGCCGGAGGGCGGGGCGCAGGACGGGGACGGCGAAGAGCCGGAGTATGAGACCTACTTCCAGATTATGACCAACAACGGGCGCTTCAACCTGGGCAGCTTCCTGGCCCGGGTGACCTCCGCCCACAACCGGGGCATCGCCCTGGACCTGACCCTGGAGAAAATCGACGGCGGAGAGGAGCTGGAAATGCAAAGCGCCATCCACGACCTCAGCTGGTACTCCGCCGCCTACCTGAACAACGACAACGCCAAGCTCCTGGAGAAGTATATGACCGCCACGGGCATGCGGGGCCTGAGCTCCGAGTGGTGGCACTTCCAGGACGACGAGACCCGGGAGGCCATCGGCCTGACCAGCTATCTGTTCAAGGGCGTGAACATGGGCGGCTGGACGAAGGACGACCGGGGCTGGCGCTACCGGGACGCGGACGGAACCATCTACAAAAACACCACCGTCACCGTGGATGGAAAGCGCTACACGGCGGACGCGGACGGCTACGTCCGGCAGTAACTCCCGCTGAAGAGAAAAGCCCTCGGAAACCAGTGGTTTCCGGGGGCTTTTTTATGCGATTCGCTCTATGGCAAATCCGGTTATCTCCCGATGCTCACGCAGAAGCGGTGGAGAATCGCCGCCGCCTGGCCCCGGGTCGCGCCGCCGGAGGGATTCAGGCGGCCGTCGGAGGTGCCGTTTACCAGCTTGGCCGCGTTGGCCCAGGAGAGGGCTTCCTTGGCGTAGGAGGCCACGGCGGCTCCGTCGGAGAAGTCCGCCAGGTTGGCCCGCTGGGTGGATACGTAGCCCTTGTAGGCGTTATAGCGGAACAGGAAGGTGGCCAGCTGCTCCCGGGTGATGGAGTCGCCGGGCCGGAAGAGGCCGTCCTTGCCTCCGGCGGTGATGCCGTTGGCCGCGGCCCACTTCACCGACTTCTNACAGTAGGACCCGGCGGCCACGTCGGGGAAGCCCGCGCCGCTGACGGCGGGCTGGCCCTCCAGCCGGTAGAGGATGGTCACCAGCTGGCCCCGGGTGACNGGGGCTCCGGGATTGAAGCGGCCCTCGCCCACGCCGCTCATCAGGCCCTTCTGGCTGACGTAGGCGATGTCGGCGGCGAAGGTGCTGCCGGCGGCCACGTCGGAGAAGGTGGAGGGGCCGGCGGGCTTGGTCACGGCAAACTGGACGTTCACTTTCGCCGACTCGCCGCTGCCATAGAGCTCCACCACGCCGTTATACGCGTTGGCGGGGAGGCCCGTCCGGGGACGGATGGTAAAGGTGGTGCTGCCGCCCGCGGGCAGGGACGTCTGGGTCAGGAGGCTGACCTCATAGCTGTAGGAGGTGGGCTGGTCCAGGCGGATGGCGTATTCCGTGTTGTTTTTCACGGTAACCGTTTTTTGCGCCAGGGCCGTGTAGCCCTCCTCCACGATGCCGAAGTCCAGGGTGCCGGGCTCCACGGTCAGGGGGGCCAGCTTCTTTTCAACGACCACGGTGGCCTTGAAGGTGGCCGAGGTGTTCTCCCGGGTCTGGAAGGTGATGGTGTCGGTGTAGGTGCCCACCTTCAGATCCTGCTTGGGGACGATTTTGTACTCGGCTTTGTCGCCGTTTTCCAGGGTCACGGAGTCGCTCTTCACGGCGGTGACAAGGAAGTGGTCGTTTCCTTTTACGGCGTCCATCCGCACATTGGAGGCTCCCTTATTCTGGACGGTGACGGTGATTTCCTTTTCCTTGGCTTCCTTCTCGGTGTAGCCCTCTTTCAGCTTGCCCAGGTCCTTACTGGTGGGGTCCACGGTGATGGTGTAGCCCTTTTCCACCACCGTCGCGTAGAGGTTGACGGAAACGTCATTGGAGCCGGTGCCGCCCACGAAGGAGGCGGTGATGGTCAGCCGCCGGTCATAATTTCCCGTGCTGCTGGCGCTGTTCAGCTGCACCGTGACGGTGGAGGAGCTGCCCGCCGTCAGGGAGCTGGGGAGCCCCGAGATGGTGTAGCCGCTGGGGGTGGAATAGCTGAGCTTCATCTCGTAGTCGCTCTTATTTTTAATCGTAAAGGTCTGGGTCCGGCTGCTGCTGGACGCGTTCTTCTCCAGGGTGCCGAAGTTCACAGAGGAGGGGTAGGAGAAGTCACTGGAGGTAGGAGCTGTGGGGGCAGCGGGCTTGTTTTCTTCGTCTTTCGCCGCATCCACTGCCGCCTTTGCGTCCTCATAGTCCTTTTCTGCCTGTGAAACAGCAGTCTCCGCCGCTGACACAGCGCTCTCTTTGCCCGCTATGTCAGCTGAATTCTTTGCATTATTCAAATTCGTTTCCGCAGTACTTAGTGCGCTTTCCGCAGTATTCTTCTCGCTTTCAGCCGCTTCCGCCGCTCTTGCTGCTTCATCCGCTGCTGCCTGTAAACTCTGCTTTTCCTCCTCGGTTTTTGTCTCATCCGTTTTTGCGCTTTCAGCCGCCGCTGCTGCTGTTTCAGCTGCCGCCTTTGCCGCATTATAAGCAGATGTCTTGCTCTCCGCTTCTCTCTTGGCNTTATCGTAAGCGCTTTGCTCCGCTGCAACTGAACTTTCAGCGGCACTTAAAGCGCTCTTCGCCTCATTCAAGGCTGCTTTTTTCTCTTCCCACAACTGCTTCTTTGCTGCCGCATCCGCTTCCAGTGCAGCAAGGTCCGCAAACAACGTAATATCATTGTTTACCGCCGCCGCAGGCACAACGGCCAGGCTTGCCAACAGGCAGAGCGCCATCAGCCAAGCTAATAATTGACTCTTTCGTTTCATGATGTATCCAGTGTCCTTTCCTCTTAAGTTTTCAGGGGTTGTCCCTAATTCCCTACTCTACCACTTTTGTATGGAAAATACAAGCGTTATTCGGCGGCTTTCCACCTCTTTCCAAAAAACCTGTGGGGACGGATCTGCTTGCGCCCCGGCGGGGGCCCTGCTATAATGGGGCTGAGTTTACCGGAAAGGAGCTTTTTCATGGCTTATGGATTCATCGAGGGCTGCGTGGACTCCCACGCCTCCGCCCTGGCCGCCTGCCGGGGCGGCGCGGACCGGCTGGAGCTGTGCGCCAACCTCTCCATCGGGGGCACCACCCCCTCCCTGGGCCTCTTCCGGCAGGTGCGGCGGGACTGCGACCTCCCCGTCAACGTCCTCATCCGCCCCCGCTTCGGGGACTTCCTCTACTCCGAGGCGGAGGTGGAGGAGATGGAGGACTGCGTCCGCCGCTTCCGGGACCTGGGGGCGGACGGCGTGGTGCTGGGCGCCCTGACGCGATGGGGCACGCTGGACCGGGCTGTCATGGCCCGGCTGATGGAGGCCGCCGGGAGTATGGAGGTCACCCTCCACCGGGCCTTCGACATGACCCGGGACCCCCTGGAGGCCCTGGAGGCGGCCATCGCCCTGGGCTGCCGGACCATCCTCACCTCCGGGCAGGAGAAGGACGCCCTGGCCGGGGCGGAGACCCTGCGGGCCCTCCGGGAGAAGGCGGCGGGACGGATCGCCGTCATGGCGGGCTGCGGCGTCCGGGCGGGGAGCATCCGGGAGATCCACCGGCGGACCGGGGTGCATGTGTTCCACACCTCCGGGCGGCGGGGCCCCGTGGACAGCGGCATGATCTACCGCAAGCCCACGGTGTCCATGGGCCTGCCCTCCCTGCCGGAGTATGAGCTGTGGCGGACGGACGAGGAGGAGTTCCGGGCCTGCGCGGAGCTTGTGCACGGCCTGATGCCGTTCTCTTAACCGCAAAAAAAGCGGCGCCCGCTTGCGCGGGCGCCGTTTCTTTTCTTCGGCTTAGTACATGCCGCCCATGTCGGGCGCGGCGGGAGCGGGAGCGGGGGGCTCGGGCTTGTCGGCCACCAGGGACTCGGTGGTCAGCACCATGCCCGCCACGGAAGCGGCGTTCTCCAGGGCGCTGCGGGTCACCTTGGCGGGGTCGATGATGCCGGAGGCCACCATATCGCAGTACTCCTCCTTGTAGGCGTCGAAGCCATAGCCCTTCTCGCCGGAGCGGACCTTCTCCAGAATGACGGAGCCGTCCAGGCCCGCGTTGGCGGCAATNTGGCGGATGGGGGCCTCCAGGGCCTTGGCCACGATGCGCACGCCGGTCTTCTCGTCACCCTCCACGGTGCCCACCAGGGCCTCCACGGCGGGAATGACGTTGACAAAGATGGTGCCGCCGCCAGCTACCACGCCCTCTTCCACCGCGGCGCGGGTGGCGTTCAGCGCGTCCTCGATGCGGAGCTTCTTTTCCTTCATCTNGGTTTCGGTGGCCGCGCCCACCTTGATAACGGCTACGCCGCCGGCCAGCTTGGCCAGGCGCTCCTGGAGCTTTTCCTTGTCGTAGTCGCTGGTGGTGTTGGCAATCTGGGAGCGGATCTGGGCAACCCGGTCCTTGATGGCCTGGGAGTCCCCGGCGCCGTCCACGATGGTGGTGTTTTCCTTGGTCACCTTCACCTGGCGGGCACGGCCCAGCAGGGAGATGTCGGCGGTCTTGAGCTCNAGGCCCACTTCCTCGCTGACCACGGTGCCGCCGGTGAGGACGGCGATGTCCTGGAGCATCTCCTTGCGGCGNNCGCCGAAGCCGGGGGCCTTGACGCAGACCACGTTGAGGGTGCCCCGGAGGCGGTTGACGATGAGGGTGCTCAGGGCCTCGCCCTCCACGTCCTCGGCGATGATGAGGAGCTTCTTGCCGGACTGGACCAGCTGCTCCANCAGGGGCAGGATGTCGGAAATGACGGAGATTTTCTTATCGGTAATCAGGATATAGGCGTCGTCNACCACGGCNTCCATCTTTTCCATGTCGGTAGCCATATAGGGGGTGATATAGCCCCGGTCGAACTGCATGCCCTCGACCACCTCGCTGTAGGTCTCGGNGGTCTTGGATTCCTCGATGGTGATGACGCCGTCGNNGGAGACTTTTTCCATGGCGTCGGCAATCAGCTTGCCGATTTCCTCGTCGCCGGAGGAAACCGCGCCCACCCGGGCGATGTCCTTGGAGCCGTCCACGGTCTTGGCCTGGGCCTTGACCTCGGCCACGGCGGCCTCCACGGCCTTGGCCATGCCCTTTTTGACCACGATGGGGTTGGCCCCGGCGGCCAGGNTCTTCAGGCCCTCGCCGATCATGGCCTGGGCCAGGAGGGTGGCGGTGGTGGTGCCGTCGCCGGCCACGTCGTTGGTTTTGGTGGAGACTTCCTTCACCAGCTGGGCACCCATGTTCTCAAAGGGATCGTCCAGCTCGATTTCCTTGGCGATGGTCACGCCGTCGTTGGTGATGAGGGGCGCGCCGTATTTCTTGTCCAGAACCACGTTCCGGCCCTTGGGGCCCAGGGTGATTTTTACGGTATCGGCCAGGGTGTTGACGCCGGTTTCCAGGGCCTTGCGGGCGTCCTCGCCGCGCTTGATGAGCTTAGACATAATAAATCGTTACCTCCCGATTTTTTAAATCAATTGATGTTTGTGCTTAGTCGACAATCGCCAGAATGTCGTTCTGCCGGACCACCGTGTACTCCACGTCCTCCAACTTCACCTTGGTTCCGGCGTACTGGCTGGTNATCACCTTGTCTCCGGGCTTTACGGTCATGGTGACTTCCTTGCCCTCCACGGTGCCGCCGGGGCCTACGGAGATGACCTCGGCCACGGAGGGCTTCTCCTTCGCGGAGCCGGTGAGGATGATGCCGCCCTTGGTGGTCTCCTCGGTCTCCACCATTTTCAGGATGACACGGTCTGCAAGCGGGGTGAGTTTCATATCAGGTTCCTCCTTAAAATATTAAAAATTAAAAAACGTAATCACTGTTAGCACTCAAATACCTGGAGTGCTAACAGTGATTATCATAGTACAGCCGCCCCCATTTGTAAAGGGGGTTTTTCGCAAAAGTTATGAAGAATTTGTAAATTCCAGCTTGTTGTCTGCAAGATGTCGAAATATAAACTAATTGCGGCACAAAGGCTTTTGTATTCACTTGGTTTACGCAGAAATTTGAAATAATCCCGCTAAAGGGAAAAAATAAGGGAAACTTTTCTCGGCAGGATTTACCCACGGCGGGCCGCCAGCCCCAACCAGGAGCCGAGAGACTACCCCCAGCGGCCAGGGCCTCCAAGGAGCGGCCAGGGCAGGTATGGTAGGCCGCCAGCTCCGGCCGGGGACCGGAAACCCGCCGCCAGCGTTCAGGTCCTCCAGGAAGCCGCCAGGGCGGGCACGGTAGGCCGCCAGTCTGTTACAGGAAATTCTAAAGCGGCGAGGCCCACATCGTTAATTGTGAGCCTCGCCAATATGACGCCTCTTTTCAAAATGTGTCCAAGTTAGACACATTCACAAAGTGCCCAGAGCCCGGCCCATGTTTCCCTGATTGATGGCCACCAGACGGCCCACCGTCCGCCCGTCCATTACTACTTGGGTCCCCTTTAGGGCCTCCCGCATTGCCGCCGCCAACTCCGCTGCGGTAAAGCCGGTTTCAGACCGCACCGGCTGCGGGTTCCCGCTGCCCCGCCGCTCCGGCGCGGTATAGTAGGCCGCCACGCTGGCCTCGACGTTATCCATGTCCCGCTGCACCCGCCGGATTGCCGCCGTGGCCCGGAGGTGCGACTCCGTATCGGAGAGGGAGCGCGTTACCGCCTGGGAAAGCGTTTCCCCGCCGCTCATCCGCGCCGCCCGGAAGAGTACAGGCCCGGTATCTTCCACAGCTTCCGCCGTCAACATTGCCGGAGCCGCCAGCATAGCGGGAGCCGCCGCAGACCGCCGTACAGCCCCGCCGCTGCTGGAGGCCGTGGATTCGGAAGAGCCGCCGGTAACAGAGTTAATTGCGTTGGAAATAAAGCCTCCCAACTGGGTTCGAATCCAATCGCCCATGCTCTTAATACCGTCCCAGAGCTTTTGGAACCATATCTTTTCCTATGTTGAAAAGCTCGCTTGGAAGCTCGGAAATTTTCCTCTTTATGGTATCCTTAATTTCTCCCGCGCTGGTTCGTGCAAAGCTTACCATATTTTTAAGGAAGCACTGATTAAAGCCGGTAAAAGCCAGACAAACAGACAAAGGTAAAGGAAACGTCCAATAAAGGGACC
>NZ_CAJMXG010000154.1:0-7108 GCF_905219725.1 Oscillibacter sp. CU971 | reverse complement strand
CCAGCGCAAATTTGTACATGCTTGCCAGGGCGGGCGGTTCCCTATGCCCCGCCTAAGGTTTTTGCGCCCTTCGGCCGACTGGGACTGGAAAAGCGAGGAATTCATCCCCCAATATGGCCCTTTATTGGACGGTTTTATTACCTACGTCTGTTTGCCTGCCTTTTACCTGCTTTAATCAGTGCTTCCTTAAAAATGCCGCTGATGCGGCGGGATTCCTGTAACCTGGATATAGCAGAGGATTGGATAAAAGAAGAGCCTCGTTCTTCGGGGCGGTTTTTCCTGACAGGGGGCTTTGACGGAAATCCGCCGGATTCCTTCCAGATATTTGTACAGAATCGCCGGAAACCCTTCCAGCCCTTCCAGCGTCTAACCTGTAAAGGGGCCGCGCCCAAATCTTTCGAAAAACTNAAGAANTCTGTANCCGTTTTGTTGTTGTTTTCCCCGCCGAACGGTTCTAGCATAGATGATACAGTTTTGATGCAGGACCCCGCTACCCTGTCCCTGTGCCGTCCCGGCGGCGGACGCCCCGCGCAGGACCGCCGTTTCAGGCCCCGCGCCTCCCCTTGGAGGGAAGGCGCGGCGCTCAGAAATTCCATCCAACCTTTGAAGGAGAAAGCCTATGTCAGAAGTCATGGATCGCGAACAGCAGGCCGCGGCCGTTGAGACGGCCCCGCCTCCCGCGCCGGAAACGGCGGCGGAGAAGACCTCCCTTTGGAAAAAGTGGAAGGGGATGCCCCGGAAGAAACGGCGGAAAATCATCCGGCGGTTTGTCTTCCTCCTCATCCTCATCGCCGCCGGTTTGGGAATCTGGAAATTCCTCTCCGCCAAGAAAGGCGGCGAGGAAACCGAGGTGCTCACCGACGTGGTGCAGTACAACTCCATCACCTCCACCGTGNAGGGCAGCGGGCTGACCAAGGCCAAGGACAGCGAAACCATCACCATNGCCACCACGGGAACCGTGTCCGAGGTCTTCGTCAACGAGGGCGACACCGTGGAGCCGGGGACCCCCCTCTTCGTCATTGACTCCGACGCCGCCCGCACCGCCGTGGACAAAGCCCGGCAAGACGTGCTGGGCCGGGAGAAGCAGCTCAACGCCCTTTTGAAGGACGTGGCGGGCCTCAACCTGGCGGCGGGCTATTCCGGCAAGCTGATGGAAGTGGTGGACCTGAACCCCGGCGACACCATCAGCAAAGAGCAGAAGCTGGCGGTGCTGGCGGACGACACCCGCCTGCGGCTTACCCAGTACTACAGCTACGCCTACGAGGGCATGATCCACCAGGGCCAGAGCANGGATGTCTCTATNCCCGCCCTGATGAGCTCCATTCCCGGCACGGTGGAGGCGGTCCACATGGTCAGCCGCATCACGCCGGAGGGCACCAAGCTCTTCTCCGCCGACATTCTGGTGGAAAACGAGGGGGCCCTTACCGCCGAGATGGCGGCCTCCGCCACCGTGACCACCGCCGAGGGCGAGACCATCTACCCCTATGAGCCCGGGAAGCTGGAGTACTACCGCACCGGCGATCTGAAATCCACCGTCAACGGCACCGTTCTCTCCAGCACCCTGGTGGACTTCCTCCAGGTCACCGCCGGGCAGGTTTTGGTCCGGGTGNACGGCGAGGACAGCGNGNCGGAGATCTACTCCGCCCAGCAGAGCCTGGACGAGGCCCAGAAGACCCTGGAAACCGCCGAGAAGAACCTGGCCAACTGCTCCGCCGTGGCCTCCATCGCGGGCAAGGTCATTGGCCTTACGATGAAACCTGGAGACGAAATCGCCGCCAACACCACGGTGGTCACCATCTCCGACACCTCCTCCCTGANGGTCAACGNCACGGTGGANGAGCGGAACGTCANCGCCGTCCAGGTAGGGACCATGGTAGACCTGGACCAGTGGGGCACCATGGCAATGGGCACGGTGGAAAGCGTCAGCCTCTCCAGCACCATCAACAACGGCGTGGCAACCTATCCCATGGTCATCTCCGTGGACAACGCGGAAGAAACCCTCCAGGTCAACAGCTACATCAACTACAAGCTCANCGCCAGCGAAAACNACNACTGCCTGGTGCTGCCCCTCCAGTCCGTGCGCACCGTCTCCACCGAGGAGGGCGAGACCCTGACGGTGGTCTACGTCAAGGGCGACCGTCCGGACAACGTGGTGGAAAACATCATGGCCGACGAGACGATTCCCGAGGGCTTCTGGCCCGTGGCCGTGGAAATCGGCATCTCGGACAACTACAACGTGGAAATCAAGTCCGGCGTGGAGGAAGGCACCGAGGTCTTCACCCAGATTCAGACGGCCAACCCCTGGGGNTACTGATATGGCAAATCTGATTGAATTGAAGGACATCTTCAAGATCTACGGCGAGGGTCTTGAAAGCGAGGTCCGGGCCCTGGACGGGGTTTCCCTCACCATACAGCGGGGGGAATTCGTGGCCATCGTGGGCCAGTCCGGCTCCGGCAAGTCCACCATGATGAACGTCCTGGGCTGCCTGGACATTCCCACACGGGGGAACTACCTCCTGGACGGCACCGACGTCCGGGAGCTGACGGACACAGAGCTCAGCCGCATCCGCAACAAGGAGATCGGCTTCATCTTCCAGCAGTACAACCNGATTCAATCCCTGACGGTGCTGGAAAACGTGGAGCTGCCCCTGATTTACCAGGGCGNCCGGGCGGACGACCGCTATGACCTGGCCCTGGAGGCTCTAAACCGGGTGGGTCTTTCCAACCGCGTGAAGCACAAGCCCACGGAGATGTCCGGCGGCCAGCAGCAGCGGGTGGCCATCGCCCGGGCCATCGCCACCAAGCCCCCCATCATCATGGCCGACGAGCCCACCGGCGCCCTGGACTCCCGGACAGGCCACGAGGTGCTGGAGTTCCTCCAGCAGCTCAACCGGGAGGGCACCACCGATATCCTGATTACCCACGACAACGGAATCGCCGCCACGGCCCGGCGCTGCGTGCGCCTCACCGACGGAAAGATCGTGGAGGACAAGGAACAGGAGGTGGACTGGTTTTGAACATCCGTCAGGCAGTGAAAATGGCCTGGAAGTCCATCATCGGCAAAAAGGGCCGGTCCATGCTGACCATGCTGGGCGTCATCATCGGCATCGCCGCCGTCATGACCATCGTCTCGGTCATGAGCGGCTACGCGGCAAAGACCATGGAGCAGTTCTCCGCCATGGGCAGCAACAAAATCTCGGTAGGCATCGACAACTATGTCTATATAGAGGACGAAAACGGCAACTGGGTCCCGGCGGGAAAGGACTACTTCCCGGACCTGTACGCCTACTGCAAGTCCATCCCCCAGTACATCGTGGGCATCACGCCGGAGGCCCGGGCCAGCGTCAACGTGGTCTACGGCACCAAGAACTCCGCTAACTTTGAGTGGGACTGGGACGAAATGGGGAACTTGACCGGCCAGCGGCCTCCGGACGTGTACTACGTCTCCGACCAGTACAGCGCCTGCAACAATCTTGTCATTGCCAAGGGCCGGGACCTGGGAGAGCTGGACGTGGAGCGGTACAACCAGGTCTGCGTCCTGGGCTCCCAGGCGGCGGAGGCGTTCTTCGACTCTGCAGACCCGGTGGGCAAGGACCTCCAGCTCAACGGGCAGAGCTTTGAGGTGGTGGGACTTTACGCTCCCCGCATCTCCGGGAGCGACGCCCAGGGAAGCACCATCGACAACATCATCGTCCTGCCCTACACCGCCCGGCGGCTCTTGGGCGGGGACTACATCTCCAACTTCATCGTCAAGGCCAGGGNCGGCGTCTCCACCACGGAGGTGGCCACCCGCATTCGGGGCTTTTTGAATGGCCTGATAGACCCCTCCACCGGGGGCTCCTGGGTGCAGCCCGACGACCGCGGGCTTCAGTACATGAACGAGCAGATGGGCATGATCTCCCTGGTGCTGNGCGGTATCGCCGCTATCTCGCTGCTGGTGGGCGGCATCGGCATCATGAACATCATGCTGGTGACGGTGACGGAGCGGACAAGGGANATCGGCATCCGCCGGNCCATCGGCGCTCANCGGANCTCCATCGTCACCCAGTTCTTGATCGAGGCGGCCATGCTCTGCGGCATCGGCGGCGTCATCGGCATTCTGATCGGCACCCTGGGCTGTTATGTGGCGGGAAACCTGCTGTTTAAAATGACCATTTACCCCTCCGCCAGCGTGACGGCCGGGGCCCTGGGGTTCTCCGTGCTGCTGCGGCTGATCTTCGGCAGCTACCCCGCCATTAAGGCGTCCAAGCTCCAGCCCGTCGAGGCGCTCCGAGCGGAATAATGAGGAGGAAGACTATGAAAAAACGCGTGTTGTCCCTGCTGCTCCTGGCGGCCATGGCGGCGTCCTTACTGGTCCTGCCCGCCCAGGCCGCGCCCCCCGCCAACCGCTTCTACGACCTGGGCGGCGACGCTAACGCCCAGGTGGAATCCCTGCGGCTTATGGGCGTGATGGACGGCTTTTCCGACGGGAATTTCCGGCCCAACGGCCAGCTCACCCGGGCCCAGTTCTGCAAGATGGTGGTCTGCGCCCTGAACGCCGAGGACGAGCTGGGCCTTTACCGCACCGTCACCGTCTACCCGGACGTGAAGCCCTCCCACTGGGCGGCGGCCTATATCAACATGGCCTCCAAGGGGAAGAACGCCATCTCCGGCTTCTCCGACGGGAAGTTCTATCCCGACCGCACTGTCACCCTGGGCCAGGCGGCCACCATTCTCCTGCGGGTCCTGGGGTATAAGGACGAAAACATCGGCGGTGTGTGGCCGGACNGCTATCTGTCCTTCGCCGCCTCCATCGGCCTCACCGACGGGGTGGACACCACCAAGGGAAACTCCCCCCTCAGCCGCAGCGACGCCGCCATCCTTTTCAACAACCTCCTCCGGGCGGACGTCCAGGGGGATAAGGCCGTCAGCAATTTCCTCNCCGCCGCCGGGCTGACCACCAAGACGGACATGGTCCTGGTGTCCTCCAACGCCCGGGGCCCCGACGGCAAGGAGACCGCCATGCTCTTCTCCGACGGATCCATCTACCAGATGGCGGGAGACAAGGCGTCCAACGGCTCCCTCAACGGTCTGAAGGGCACGCTGGTGCTGGAGGGGCAGAAGGTCCGCACCTTCCTCCCCGACGCTCTGGGNANNAGCCGTACCGTCACGGTCGCCAAGGCCGAGGCCAACGTGATTACGGACCGCTCCGGCGCCAAATACAACGTCACCTCCGGCACCAAGGTCTACCGCAACGGCGCGGAAACCACCTGGAGCGAAGCCCGGTCCTGGGTGAATCCCGGCACGTCCCTGACGCTGTACCTGGGCACCGCCGGAAATGTGGAATTCATCTTCGTCGGCGGCGGCGACAGCTCCACCGAGGCGGTTATCGTCTATGAGAAAAACTCCGTCAAGGGCTTCGACGCCCTCACCGGAGGCGTGGGCGGCTACACCATNTNCAANANCGGCTGCCGGGCCAACGCCAAGGACATGCGGCCCTATGACGTGGCCACCTATGCCAGCTCCACCAANNCCNNCCGGGTCTGCNACACCCGGCTGACGGGCTAATACGAGTCCTGCACCCCCAGCCCCACGGAGCCCACCAGCCTCCGCCTTCTAGGCCACGACTTTGNCGTGCTGCCCACGGCCCAGTCCACCCTGNCCAAGTTNCNTCCCGGGGACCAGATCACCCTGCTGCTGACGGAGGACAATAAGGTAGCCGGGGCGGTAAAGCCCAACACCGCCGGAGCCAATGCCAACGCCATCGGNATCGCCACCTCCGTNTCCGGCACCAGCGNCACGGTGGAACTCCTCTGCGGCATTGAGATCAAGGGCACCGTGGACCTGGGTGAAGCCTACGGCAACCGCGCCGAGCAGATCCGCCAGGAGGAGCTGGCCCGGNTGCAGAACCGCCTGGTCCGAGTCACCTCCACCGGAAAGAACCGGATTGGCCTGGTGCGCCTGGGCGGCGGCGTCTCCGGCGCGCTGGACNTGGAAAAGCGCCGGATCGGCAGCAGCAATCTGGCGGAGACTGTCAGCGTCTTCCGCTACACGGCAAAGGGCATCGACACCCTCAGCCTCAGCGNCCTGGGGGCCGGGCCCATCCCCAACGGTGAAATCAGCTACGCCCACACCAACTGGGCGGGACAGGTGGATATCATCGTCCTGGGAGCTGTGGGCAGCGGCGCGACCCTGTACGGCCGCACCTCCATCTCCCTGGACGACCGCGATGTCCGGCGCATCGCCATCTTCAACGACCAGGGACAGGTGACGGACTATTTCCGCAGCAACTACGACATCGCCGGAGGCGTATACGTGGCGGCGGTGGAGTCCAACGACGGCACCGGCTTCTCCAGCCTCAAGCCCCTCACGGCCTTGAAGGACGTGCCCAACACCGCCTGGAGCGGAGAGGGCGCCGTCACAGTGGACGGGCGGACCTACAGCATCCCCGTCACCGTCATGGCCTACAACAAGGACACGGGGGAGTGGATCTCCGCCGGAGACGGCAAAAGCGTGGTGGACATCGCCCACGCCTATGCCAAAAAATGCGACATGTACGCCAGCGAGGACGGAGTCATCCGCGCCATTGAGGTAGGCGGAGACTTCCGCTGAGGCGGCTCCCGCAGTTTAAAGAAAAGCGCCCGGGCACTTTGTGTCCGGGCGCTTTTGCCCCTTGGCCGGGGCCGTTGCAAAAAGCGGCGGCCTATGCTAGAATCGAATTCATACAGCCGCCGCAAAAGAAAGGAGCGCTCCACATGCCTATTTCCCTGAAAGCCGTCACCCACGCTCAAAATATCCGCTATGACAAGGCCGCCGAGGCCCTGTACATCATTGACCAAAGCCTCCTGCCCAACGAGGAACGGGAAATCCGCCTCCGGACCGTGGACGAAATGGTGGAGGCCATCCAAAAGCTCCGGGTCCGGGGCGCCCCGGCTATCGGCATCTGCGCCGCCTACTGCCTCTATGCCCTGGCCCGGACCATCGAGGAGCCGGACGCCGCCGCCTTCCAGGCCCGGCTCCGGGCGTATTCCGCCCAGCTCAACGCCTCCCGCCCCACGGCGGTGAATCTCAGCTGGGCCCTGGGGGAGATGGGGCAAACCGCCGCCGCCCACGCCGGGGACCCCCGCCC
>NZ_CAJMXG010000153.1:0-7126 GCF_905219725.1 Oscillibacter sp. CU971 | reverse complement strand
ACTCCGACTCTCCTGTCCTGGCTCATGCTGAACTGTGAAACTGTGCTGTTACACAAGAGGGCCTGCGGCCCTCTTGTGGCACCCGCAGAAACCGTACACCCGCTTCGCGTCTGTACGGTTTCTGCGGGTCAGATAAGGGCCTCGATAAGCCCTGCTGCTATTTGGCCTCCCTGCTTTCCGCTTCCGTTCCATTCCCTTCCGGCGGCTTTGCCGCCCATCCCCAAAGGAGAGGGCAGGAGAAAAGATAGGAAAGGAATGGGTAATTGATAACTCTTTATTTGATTTTTCTTTATTTACTTATATCTTTATTTTATTGCGTCGGATTTACCTACATAGGATTTTCCGATATTGGATTTCCCGATGCAGGTTAATCCAACGCCGGTAAAGCAGACACCGATTGCGGCTGTTCGTAGATGGTGTACTCCGCTCCCCGCAGACGTCCCCGGCTGTCACGTTCCCTCGTCCGCACAATATACCCGGCCCGCTCCAGCTCGTGGACTGCCTGACGGATGGCGTCGATCTGTTCCCGGTTGATGTAGGCCAACCCTTGCAGGGTGTAGTCCCATTCTTCCGGCAACGAGAGGATTTGCGACAGCAGACCTTTGGCTTTCAGGGACAGGGATTTGTCCCGCAGATGGTGGTTGGACATGACGGTGTAATCTGTGGTTTTCTTGACATGAAATACTGGCATAGTATTCACATATCCTTTCTTTATAATTCATAATTTGGATTGACAGAAATCTCACTTTCTGCTATACTATCAGTACGACAGGAGGTGAGCAATTTGAGCGATATAGGCAAAAGAATGAGAACGCTCCGGGAGGGCATCGGACTGTCCCAAGCCAAGTTCGGAAAAATCGCTGGCATCCCCCAGGCTACCATCAATCGATACGAAACAGGCTACTCCGCCGCTCCCATCAAAGTGCTGATCTGGTATGCGGATTACTTCGATGTGTCGATGGATTATATCTGCTGCCGCACTGAAAAACCCCAGGGCAAGCTGTACGAGTACAAGCCAAAAATTCTGGAAGAAGATAAGGACATGAGGCGGTTTGTGGAGATGTGCTTTGACCCCGCCTCACCCATGAATGACCGCTTGAAAAAAGCCATCGTTGAAATGCTGGAGGGGGTGAAAGAGTGAACATTGTCATTTACGCCCGATATTCCAGCCACAGCCAGACGGAGCAATCCATTGAGGGCCAGCTTCAAACCTGCTATGAGTTTGCCAAGAACAACGGGCATATCGTGATTGGCGAATACATAGACCGGGCGCAGAGCGGCACGACAGACAGCCGGGCCGAGTTTCAGCGCATGATTGCCGACAGCGACAAGCACATTTTTGAGGGCATACTTGTTTATCAGCTTGACCGCTTCGCCCGGAACCGCTATGACAGCGCCATCAACAAGGCCAAGCTCAAAAAGAACGGCGTCCGGGTGATCTCCGCCAGAGAAAATATCAGTGACGACGCCAGCGGTATTTTGGTGGAGGGCGTGTTGGAGAGCATGGCCGAATACTACTCGGCGGAGCTGTCCCAAAAGATACGGCGGGGCATGGACATCAACGCTGAAAAGTNTTTGAGCAATGGGAGCAATCCGGGCCTTGGCTACTATGTGGACGAGGAACGCCGCTTCCATGTTGACCCGGAGGGTGCTGCTATTGTCCGGGAGATTTTTGAGATGTACGCCAGCGGAAAAACCGTCGCTGAAATCACGAAATATCTCAACTCGAAGCAGGTCAAGACTTCCCAGGGCAAGGAGTTCAACAAGAACAGTCTGCACCGGCTTTTGCGGAACAAGCGGTACATCGGCTATTACATCTACAAGGACACGGAAACGCCGGGCGGGATGCCCCGCATCATTGAGGACGAGCTTTTTCAGCGGGTACAGCATATCCTTGACCGCAACAAAAAAGCTCCCGCCCGTTCCAGGGGGCGAGAGGAATATCTGCTGACGACGAAGCTGTTTTGCGGCTACTGCCGGGAGATGATGACCGGCTACGGCGGGACGGGAAAATCCGGGACAGCCTATCGCTACTACGCCTGCAAGAGCGCCAAGAAAAAGGCTTGCCGGAAGAAAGTTGTCAACAAGCAGAAAATCGAGGACAGGGTTGTTTTGGAGTGCCACAAGTTGTTGACAGACAGCAATATTGAGAAAATTGCCCTCGCGGTTGCCGCCGCTTGTGAGGCCGACTATGACAGCTCCGCCATTAAGCGCATTAAGGCGGCAATACAAGAGGCGGATGTTGCCATAGAAAACCTCTGGAAAGCGTTGGAGCGTGGGCAGGCGGTGGATATGATTACCGAGCGCATTGGGAAGCGCAAGCGGGAAAAGGACGAGTTGCAAGGCCAGCTTGCCATTGAGATGGGAAAGCAGGTCACATTTACCGCTCCACAGATCAAGGTGTTTCTCTATTCACTGAAACGAGGGAATATCACCGATGAGAATAACCGCCGGGGAATGGTGAATATTTTCCTACGGGCAATCTACCTCTACGATGATAGAATGACGCTGATCCTCAACGGCGGAGACAGGCCAATCACCATTGATGATATTCTGCTGGACGAGATAGAGGAACACTTTGAGGACACGGTTTCAAGTCATGCGGGGTGTTCGCCGTTGGTTGCGGCCGCTCCACCAAAAAGCCTTGAAACCAGACGGTTTCAAGGCTTTCTTTTTGCGGAGGTGTGTATGATGAGACGATCTGCCTTGGTTACCGGGGCCTCCCGGGGCATTGGCCGGGCCATCGCCGCCGTCCTGGCCCGGGAGGGCTGGGCCGTCTGCGTCAACTATCTGGAACGCCGGGACGCCGCCGGGAGCTTGGTTTCCGAGCTCCGCGCTCAGGGCCGCGCCGCCATGGCCTTCCAGGCGGACGCTGCGGACCGGGGGGCGGTGGAAGCCATGGTCCGGGCCGCTTCGGAGGAGCTGGGGCCTGTAGAGCTGCTGGTGAACAACGCCGGAATTTCCCGCCAGGGCCTTTTCCAGGACCTGGACGACCAGGGCTGGGAGCGGCTTCTGGCGGTGAACCTCACTGGGCCCCGGAACGCCGCCCTGGCGGTGCTGCCCCACATGCTCAGCGAGAAGCGGGGGTGCATTGTCAATATTTCTTCCATGTGGGGCCTCCGGGGGGCCAGCTGCGAGGCGGCCTACGCCGCGACCAAGGCGGGGCTTATCGGCCTCACCCGCTCCCTGGCCCTGGAGCTGGCCCCGTCGGGCATCCGGGTCAACTGCGTGGCCCCGGGGTGCGTGGAGACGGACATGGTGCGGGCCCTGGGAGAGGAAACCCGGGCGATGCTGGCGGAGGAGACCCCCCTGGGCCGCCTGGGGAGGCCGGAGGAGATTGCGGAGGCGGTGGCCTTCCTGGCGTCGGACCGGGCGTCCTTTATTACCGGGCAGGTGCTGACGGCGGACGGGGGCTTCATTGTATAGGATACAGGCGCACAAAAAGAGAGGGAGGCCGAGCCTCCCTCTCTTTTATTGATAGCGGTACTGCATCCCGGTGTACTGCTCGATGCAGCTGAAAAACAGTTCCCGGTTCCGGAACTCCAGCAGCTTGCAGTCCTCCTCCTCATGGAAGGACACGATGCGGCGGCGGGTGTCGACCCAGACGCGCCAGAGGTTCTGCACGGATGTTGTTTGCTCCATAGGGGGAGTCTCCTTTCTCTTCATCTATACTATAAGACGATCCAGGAGGCGGTTTTGTTTCATTCCGCCGGGAAATTTTTTAANAATTTTTTCGGACCGCCTCACGGGTCAGCGGAGCAGCGCGGCGTCCACCTCTTCCCCAGGGTAAACGTAGGCGTCTCCGGGGTAGACGGCGCTGCCGGAGCGAGGGAAGCTGTAGGGGTCGTAGTCCCCCTCGAAGGGCACGCCCTCTTCCTCACTCTCCAGGGCGGACTGCTCCGCGTAGGTCAGGAGCCTCCGGCTCCCGTTCACAATGCCAAGGTCCTCCAGGGCCTTGAGAGTCTCCGTGCAGTAGGCGGAGAGGCTCAGGGAGACGGTCTGGGAGTGGGGGCCTGCCTGGGGACGGTCCAGGTCGGTGACGGAGTAATAGAGCTCCAGGCCCCCGGTGCAGATGGCCTGGTTATAGAGGTCGTCCAGCAGGAACAGGGTCCGTCCGAAGTGCCCCGCCGCCACGTCCCGCCGGACGGCGTCCTCCAGGGCCTTGGCCTGCTCCAGGGTCAGTTCCAGCTGTTCCATCTCCTTTGTCTCCGGGTTGTAGAGGCGGTCGGCGTAGCCGCCGGTGAGGCGGGTTTCAAGGTTCTCCCTGTAAACATGGCCGAAGATGTTGGCCTCCTGGATGGCGGGGTTGGCGGCCAGGGCTACCAGCTTCTGCAGGGCCTGGGACCGCTCCATCCGCTCCCGGGAGCAGGGGAGGTTATACATGCGGCTGGTGTGGGGGGAGCCGATTTCACCCTCATAGTATGTAACGTCCAAATAGGCCACGGAAACGTCCTCTCCCCCCAGGCCCCGCCAGCTTTTGTTCAGGTCCTCCCGCTCCGCCAGGACAGCCTGATGCACGTCCAGAATGTTCTGAATCAGGGCGGGGTCCGTTAGTCTGGTGCTGACGCCTCTGCCGTTTACGCCGTTGACGATCAGCAGAACGCTTCCCACCTCCTCCGGCCGGGGCGTCCAGCTCTCCACGCTCAGGGGGTCCAGCGCCACGGCGGCGCAGAGGGCGGCGGAGGCCAGCGCCGTGGCCAGAACCCCCTTCCAGCTTCCCCGGAACACCCGGAGGGACTTGCTCAGCAGCATGGAGGCGATGTAGTACCCAATCACGCCGGCTGCCGCCATGCAGAGGGCCAGGGGGACCGGGCTGGCGGTGCGGGTGGTCTCATAGCCCGCGAAGAATACGTTGTAGAGGGCCATGCCCCCGGTGCAGGCGGCGCAGAAGGCCACGCCATAGCGGAAGATGGGCTTCATCCACCCAACGGCCACCACCTCTCCGGCGCTCTCGCTCCTCCGGCGGCGGTACAGGGCCCAGGCCGCCGCCAGCAGCACCGCGCCCGCCAGGGCATAGACGGCGATGAGCCAGCCGTTTGCCAGGGTGACGGACTCCAGGACGGATTCCTCCCAGCCCTCGGCATTGATGATCTGCCGGGACGTCGTGTCCACGTTCAGCATCCTTNTCAGGTACATGGTGGGGCTCAAAAACTCGATCACGCCCTGGTAGTACCGCTCCACGCCGAAGTAAAACATGGTCATGAGCCTCGTGACCAGCCACTCGGCCCCGGCGGCGATGAAGTGGAAGATGAAATAGAGGGCGGCGAAGGCGAAGGGGTTGCCGGTGACGAACACCACCGCCGTGGCGGAGGCGAAGAAGAAAAAGCTCTGCCCCGCCACGGCCAGGATGGTCACCGCCAGGCCCACGGGCTCCAAGCCGCCCACGATGGCGGAAACCAGGATGGCCAGACCCCCGGTGACGGCGTAGGGCAGCAGCATCATGGCCATACCGGAGAGGAAGTCCGTGACGAAAATGCCCTTCCGGGTGACGGGCAGGGAGTGGTACATGCCCACGCTCCGGGGATCGTACAGCCAGCCCCAGGCCGCCAGGGCGCAGAGAGCCGCGTACAGCAGGGAGAGGGTGGGGATGATCCAGGCCACAATCTGGTAATAGCCCGCTGTAATGCCCAGGGGGTCGCTCATGGGCTCCCCAAAGAGGGCGTTCTCCCGGATGAGGATGGTGAGGAAGGCCAGGGGGAACAGGGCCCCAATGATGGACGCGCCGCCCCACAACGGCCAGAACCGGGCGAGATTCTTTTTAAAGAGGGTGGGATTAAAGTACGATGTCTTTGACCGCATAGTCGGCGCCTCCTAACTCATAGATGAAAATTTCCTCCAGCGTCAGCGGCACGGCGTCCACCAGCATGGGCTCGTAGACCGCCAGGCGGTGGGCGGCTTCCTCCGCGTTCATGCGCATGATGAGGGTGTGGATGCGCCCCACCTTGGAGGCGTGGAGCACCTCCAGGTCCTCCGGCACGCCGCCACCGTCCTTGAAGACCACCTGGAGCTTGACCATGTTGTCCTGCAATTGGGCCAGGGACCGCTCCAGCAAAACCCTGCCGTGGTCCAGGATGCCCACGTGGTCGCACACGTCCTCCAGCTCCCGGAGGTTGTGGGAGGAGACGAGGACCGTGGTCCCCCGCTGGCTGACGTCCCCCAGCACCAGCGACCAGACCTGCCGCCGCATGACGGGGTCCAGGCCGTCCACCGGCTCGTCGAGAATCAGGTAGTCCGGCATGGCGCTGAGGGTCAGCCAGAAGGCGGCCTGCTTCTGCATGCCCTTGCTGAGGCGGCGGAGGGGGCGCTTCTCGTCGATCTGGAAGACCTCCTTGCATTTTTCATACCGCTCCATGGAGAAGCTGGGGTAAAAGCCCCGGTAGAATTTGCACATGTCCCGGATGGTGGCCTGGGGGAAGTAATACCAGTCGTCGGCAATGGCGGCGACCCGGGATTTCAGGGCCTCGTTCTCCCAGACGCTTTGGCCGTCGATGGCGAGCTCTCCCTCGTCCTGGCGGTAGATGCCGGTAAGGCAGCGGATGAGGGTGGATTTCCCCGCGCCGTTGGGGCCCACAAGGCCATAGACGCTTCCCGCGGGGACGGACAGGCTCACGCCGTCCAGGGCGGCGAAGCCGTCAAAGCGCTTGACGGTGTTGGTAACTTGAATCATCGTGTTTCCTCCTTGCGCGCCCCGGCGGGGGCCCCGCCGGATGGCTCTTCTTCAAGAAGAGCCATGAGCTCTTCCTGGCTGACGCCGAGATACTTAAGCTCCGCCAGAAGCTCCCGGGCCTTTTCAAAGAGCTCCTTCCGGCGGACCGTTCCGGCGCCCGTTTCCCCGGTGGCGAAGCTTCCCTTGCCGGGGACGGAGTAGATGTAGCCTTCCCCCTCCAGCTCGTTGTAGGCCCGCTGGATGGTGTTGGGGTTGATGGACAGCTGCGTCGCCAGGGACCGGACTGAGGGGAGCTTTTCGTCCGTCCCGATGGCCCCGGTGACAATCAGCTTGCGCAGCCCATCCTTGATCTGCTCGTAGATAGGCCGGGAGTCCCGGTAGTTGAGGCTGATCACCGCGTACCTTCCCTTCCGCGGCGGGGCTACCCCGCCGCACGTTGTTGGTGAACTGTATTAACTG
>NZ_CAJMXG010000152.1:0-7206 GCF_905219725.1 Oscillibacter sp. CU971 | reverse complement strand
CCCTGGGCCTCCGGCCCCGGGGCGGGCGGGGCCTCCGACGCTCCAGGTACAGCGACCTCCTGCTGCTGCCCCTCCGGGGGTGGCCCGTCAATGGGAACACCCGACTTTTTATCTTCTGCCACTTTCTTGACCTCCTTTTTTTCATCGTTGTATATGAAAACGCCGCCCATAGTCTCACTTGGGCGGCGGTCCATTCAAATTTTCAGTTTTTTGGATAAAAACCTCTTGTTGACGGCCAGCAAACCGTTGATATGACTGACTTTCTTGAAGTCCTATAATTACACTCCGACCAAGTTTCGTTGACAAACGAGATGCAAGCAAAAATCCCGCACTTTGGTGCGGGATTTTTGTGCACAAAGAGCATGGTTTAATTAAAAATAAGAATAATTGGGATAGGATGGAAGAATTTGGGGGCGTAAAATAAAAATAACGCACCAGAGATGCAAAAACAGCAGTTTTAGCAGTTTTTAGCAGCCTGCTCGACTCGAACTCTCCGCCTCTCTCTAAAAAAGAAAAACACACCTCCCCCGGAGCTGCCAAGCCGCTCCGAGGGAGGTTTTCCATTTCGGGAGGGCCCTTCCCATCATTGGTGCTTATGCTTCATGTGTTCAGCGTTCTTCGGTGGTCTTGGTAATAGCTTTATCAATGCTTTCCGGCTATACTGTCGTTACAACAAACAGGAAGGAGCACGGCAGAATGGAACAGAAAAAGAACCTCTGCGCTCAGATCCCCCTCAGCCTCCACACGCAGGTCAGCGAGGCCAGAGAGGCGGCGGGCCAGACCACCAGCGAGTACATCACGAACCTGCTGATCGAATACTACAATTTAAAGAAAGACGGAGGTACGACGACTATGAGCGGCAATACGAGAACGATGGCCTTCCAGATCCCCGAGGAGCTCTTCCAGCGGATCAAGGCCCACCTGGAGCGGGAGACTCAGCGGACCGGAAGGAAGTACACTCAGCGGGAGTTCGTGCTGGGGCTCATCGAGGAGGCGCTGAACGAGGCCGAGCGGCAGGCCGCCGAGGAGGCCGGGCAGACCGCCGCCCCCGGGACCAGCGTCAGCCCCTGTGAGCCCTCCGAGCCCGAGACGGCCAGGAATTTTTTCAGAAGATCGGCGTCCTGTTTGAGTTTCCCTACCTGTACGCCAATTTGAGCGCCGTAGACAATCTGAACTATTTCGCCTCGTTCTATCCCAGAGAGCAGCGGCGGGATGTGGGGGAGCTGCTGGATGCGCTGGAATTTAAGCCGGACTTTCTGAAAAAGCCGGTGTCCTCCTACTCCAAGGGGATGCGCCAGCGGGTGAGCATGGCGCGGGCGCTGGTGAGCAATCCCCGGCTGCTGTTCCTGGACGAACCCACCAGCGGCCTTGACCCCTCCGGCGCAGTACTGTTCCGAACAATCATCGAGCAGGAGCGCAAAAAGGGAACGACGGTTTTTATCACCACCCATAACATGGTGGACGCCGATTTGCTGTGCGACCGGGTAGCCTTTATCTCCAATGGAAATTTGGTAGCCCTGGATACGCCCAAGCGTCTGAAAGAGAAAAACAGCAATCACCGAGTCGTGATCGACTATCTGTATCAAGGACAGCGGGAAACGAAAACCATAGAGGCCCGGTCGCTGGAAGCAGGTATTCCCTTTGCCCACGACGAGATCATCAGCATCCACTCCCAGGAGCCGACTTTGGAGGATATGTTCATCCAGTACACGGGGAGGGGGCTGTCCTGATGGGAAAAGGATTTTGCGCCCTGTTCAAAAAGGATTGCCGGATGCTGGTATCGGGAAAATTTTTCTTGATGGCAATAGGGTTCCTTGCTCTCTATACAGCCTATGTGAACCTGGGCTATATCCGCTTCATGCAGATGCCGCCCTACAATGTGTATCTCTACGACCCGGCGGGAACGCAAACGGAAAAATCGCCCCTGGTGCAGATCGTTTCCTCTGTGGAGGATATGGACGCAGCCCTGCTTGCCGATGCCAACGGCGTAGGGCTGGATGCCAGTTCCGGGGATGTACGGGTGGTACTCTATAAAGGTGCGGAGCACGTTGACCGCCACCGGGCGGATTACGCCCTGTCTCTGCTGCGTCCCTCGGTCAGCCCTGCCCCGGAGGTACTTGGCACAAATACGCCGGAACAAAAGGCGAGGAAAGAGATTACCTGTGAGCTGCTGTTTTTTGAGTTGGCCGCTGTGGGATTTTTGGGCATCGCCGCCGTACTGTTCAAGGAAAAGGGCATGGGGGTCATTCGTGTCCACGCCATTCTCCCGGTGCGGAAGGACTTGTTCCTCCTGTCCAAGCTGGCGGTGTTCCTGCTCTCTGATCTGGCCTTTGCGGTGCTGCTCACTCTGCTGAACGTAGGGCTTGCGGATGGGGCGGCGGTGCTGCCCGCGGTCCTGCTCCAGACGGCCATCCTGTCGCTGATGATGGCCCTGGTGGGTTTACTCTGCGCCCTGCTGNTGAAAGATTTTCGGCAATTTACGCTGGCCTATCTGGTGATTGCCATNTTCGCCGCGACCCCCGTATTTTTATCCGCCAATACGTCAATCAAATTTGACTGGATCGGCTATCATCCGTTTTATCACGTCTATATGGGCCTGAAAAACGCCTATTTCGGAACGGCAATCTCGCCGGTCTACTATGCCAGCACTGTGGGTGCAATCCTGCTGCTGTTCTTGGTGGTACGGCTTGCATTTCACCGGGAGATTGGAAAGGAGGGGTGAGGCGTGAGAGGCTTAAAATATCAGATCAAAAGTGTTCTGCAGGATAAATTCTGCTTGATGACGTTCCTGCTGCCCATCTTGGTCGCTGTGGCATTGAATTTTATGGGTTCCATTGACTTGTCCAGCCTAGGAGAAATGCACTTTGGCGTACTGGAAAGCGACCTGTCCCCGCATACGATCACATGGCTGGAGCGGTACGGCCCGGTAACGGCTTATGGGACACAGGAAGAACTGACCGCCGCCATCTGGGAGCCATCCACCAATGTTATTGGCGTGAGGGCGGACGGGGACAGTCTCCGAACAGCCATTGCCGGAGACGAGTTGGATATTTTCCAGCAGGCGGCGGCTACTCTCCCGGCTCTCTATGAACAGCGGGTAGAAGCGGAGCTGGTGAAAGTTTTGACGCTGGAACGCCCTGACATTCTGGAAAGCTTTCAAGACATTTTCATCCCCGCCGTGCTGATCGTGGCTATGTTTATGGGCTGTACGTTCAATGCCATGAACATCATTTCCGAAAAAGAGGACGGCGTAGCTTTCATCAACGAAATCCTTCCTATGACACCCAGCCAGTACATTTTTCAAAAAGTTGTAGTGGGATTTCTCTTTGGCAGCCTGTCCTCTATTGTAACGGCCTGCATCTGTTTCCGATTGTCTTGGCAAAATTTCGGGCTGCTGCTAGCGCTGATTGTGCTGTCGTCCTTTGTGGCGGCGTTGATTGGCCTGTTTATCGGTAAGCTCTCCGAGGGTCTGATGATCGGCGTGGTCTATATCAAGATCGTCATGCTGCTGTTCCTGGCAGTACCCATTTTATGCGGTCTGATTGGGGCGAGCGGGCCGTTGGCGGTCATCTGCAATATCGTTCCATCCCATCCTGCCTTTGACGGCATTATGGCCCTGTCTGCTGGGAACATGGGAACGGCGGTAAAGGACGTTGGTATTTTGGCTGTCCACTGTATTGTGTGGTTTGCACTCTATGTTTTGATTTCCGCCAATCATAAAATGCAAGTAACTTTATAATCAGAAAAACATCTGCCCAGCGGCAGAAAAGAAAAAACCGCTGCTGGGCAGACCGATTTCCTATGTCCAAAAGCTATTTCCAGCGGCGGTTCATTATTCAAAGCCGCTGTTTTTTTATATTCACTGGCGGCGCATAGGAGGATGCCGCTATGAGATCAAAGGTAGATAGGTACTTGCCAAAAAAAGTCTGACTTCTCCAGTGGAAAATTCTGTCCACAACTGCGAAAATTGTAATATTCAGTCGCCCCGGTACGTTCGTATAGCCTTGCGCTATGCGGGCGTTTTTCTATCCTGGCAGTGCTTCTGGACACCGTGTCCAGAGGCCCGCTGCCGTTCTCCACCCCCTCCATTTCGATCTGTCCCTTTCCGCCAACATCGAAATGGAGGTTATATATGACAACCATCAAATTGAACCGTTACTATCCCTATTTGACCGAGAATATCACTCTGGAAGTTTCCGACGAAATCGCCGTCGTTCTCTCCACCGGGGGCCGTCAGTGTGACAGCTACAAACGGCGCAAGCGGGAGCATAACGAGTGTTCCCTGGACGTTGACCCCGGCTTTGAGCCGGATGTGATGTTCCCACCCTTGACCCCGGAGGAAATCATTCTGGACGAGGAAAACCGCTCCGCACTCTACGCCGCTCTTGACCAGCTCCCGCCCATCCAGGCTCGAAGGGTGTATGCCCACTACATTCTGGGCAAGAAAAATCTGAGATTGCCAGGGCCGAAAATGTAGAGGGGAGCGCCGTTTGCGACAGTATCCGCCGGGGCTTAAAAAATCTTTCAGAAATTTTGAAAAATTTTCATTGAGGTGTACCCGAAATCGGCCAAAACCCGCCTGATGTATGAGGAGACTTATACACTGAGGACAACTGAATACACAGTATTCCAGGCACAAAACCTGCGTGAACAGCTACAAAAGGCGCGCCGCCAGGACAGCCCGCTCAAGGAGGTGAGAGAAGTGGGCCGAGCGATCAGCGCGAACCTTTGACCCGGCCCTGGCAAGCCGGGCGCGACGACAGCGCGGGGGATAATGAAACTTGCTCACGCCCTCCCATGGACTTGCGGGGGAGCTTCGCAGTATTGCGGAGCTATGACAGCCGGAGCCGCCGGCGGCCTGGGATGCTCCCCTGTGCCGGGGCGCGTGGCAAATTCGGCGCAATCATGGATAGAAATGGATTTATCCTCGCTGGACTTCTGGCCACCGTGACCAGAAGTGGGGCAAGGTTGAAGGGCAGCACTTTTCCGGGTGCTGCCTTTCTGCGTTTCCCCACATCCTTGTGCCCTGGGGCTGTCTTTGGTATAATATACTTGTAAAGGTTGACAGCTCCATTTCCCGACAGGAAAGGAGCTATCATGGAAAACCGTATCGACGCTATCTACGCCAGACAGTCCGTGGACCGCAAGGACAGTATCAGCATTGAAAGTCAAATCGAGTTCTGCAAGTACGAGTTAAGAGGTGGGAACCACAAAGATTATCAAGATAAGGGCTACTCCGGGAAGAATACAGACAGGCCAAAATTCCAGGAACTTTTAGCCGACATCCGCCAGGGCTTAATTCGCCGGGTGGTGGTTTATAAACTG
Source organism: Oscillibacter sp. CU971 (assembly GCF_905219725.1). Taxonomy (NCBI): domain Bacteria; kingdom Bacillati; phylum Bacillota; class Clostridia; order Eubacteriales; family Oscillospiraceae; genus Oscillibacter; species Oscillibacter sp. CU971. The sequence goes on along the minus strand of NZ_CAJMXG010000152.1, from coordinate 1,881 downwards.
GACCGTATCAGCCGTTCCATTTTGGACTTCGCAACCATGATGGAACTGTTCCAGGAGTACAACGTGGAGTTTGTTTCCTCTACGGAAAAGTTTGACACATCTACCCCGATGGGCCGGGCCATGCTGAATATCTGTATCGTGTTCGCTCAGTTAGAGCGAGAGACGATACAAAAGCGCGTGACCGGCGCTTACTATTCCCGGTGTCAGCGGGGGTTCCACATGAGCGGCGCGGCCCCCTATGGCTTTAAGCTGGAGCCAACCACCCTCCAAGGCATCCGCACGAAAATGATGATTCCGGACCCCGCCACGGCGAATATTGCCCGGTTGATGTTTGAGATGTACGCCGCGCCGTCCACGTCGTTCGGGGATATTGCCCGGTACTTTGCTGAAAACAATATCCTGATTTACGGCAAGGAATTGAAACGAGGCTTTATCTCCCAACTGCTCCGCAACCCGATTTACGCCCAGGCCGACCTGGAGCTGTACGAGTTTTTCAAGGGCCAGGGGGCCGTGGTGGTCAATGACGCGGCGGACTTCGCCGGGACCAACGGCTGCTATCTCTACCAGGGCCGGGACGTGCAGGAGCGAAAAAACAAGGACCTGCGGGGGCAGATCCTTGTACTGGCCCCCAGCGAGGGCATTGTCCCCGCCGATACCTGGCTGCGGTGCAGAAAGAAGCTGCTGGCAAACATCACGTTCCAGGGAGGGCGCAAGGCCCGAAATACCTGGCTGGCCGGAAAAATCAAATGTGGGCGCTGCGGGTATGCCCTTATGAGCGTGGGCAACCCGGCAGGGACGCAGTATCTTCGGTGCTCCAAGCGGGCGGACAACAAAAGCTGTGAGGGCTGCGGGACGCTTCGGACGGCGGAGTTTGAGCAATTTGTCTATGGGGAGATGGTGAAGAAGCTCTCCGAATTTCAAACCCTGACCGCAAAAGCAACGACCGTCAATCCCAAGCTGACCGCCTTGAATGTGGAGCTGGCCCAGGTGGAGGACGAGATTGAAAAGCTGCTGAACACCCTGACCGGAGCCAATGCGGTCCTGCTGTCCTATGCCAATGGGAAAATCGAGGAACTGGACGCAAACCGCCAACGGCTGATAAAGGAAATCGCGGCACTGAACGCGGAAACAATCTCTCCACAGAAAATCGAGTTTCTGTCTGCCCATCTGGAGAACTGGAACACGATTGACTTTGACGACCGACGGCAGGTAACAGACATTATTCTCTCCCAGGTCCAAGCCACCAGCGACCGCGTTTCGTTTGAGTGGAAGATCTGAAAATCTTTCTCCCTGCGCTTTATACTATGGCCTGTGTGCCCTTGTTAAGCGTTGCTATCATCGCTGATAAAATCAGTAATGTCGGTGCGTTCCTCGTCCAGCACGAAAAATAGCCGTCCGTCCTCTACCTCAATAGAGGAAGCACCATGCTCATAAGTTACGCTCTTGCTATCGGGGTTCTGTTCAAAGGTCAGCGTGCTATTAAGCAGCCGGTATGCTTGGTGTACCAAAGAAGGGAGTCCCGCACCCATCAGCACGAGTGCTGCAGCCAGGCCCGCAGCCAGAAGAAGTTTTTTCTTCTGGGACATCCGCTTCCTCACCGTTGGGGCTTTGATGCCTGCCAACACACGGGCCTTTACTGCTTCCGGGTCAACATCGCTTGCGCCCACAGGAAAAAATTCTGTGTCGGTGTATTCATCCATAATCTTAGAGATCTCCAGGTGTTCCATATCCATAACCTTCCTTTCTCAATTCGTTTTTCAGCGTCTCCCGTCCCCGGCGCAGCCAGGTCTTGGCGGTGGACAGGTTTAGAAGCTGTACCAATAGGCTAAAACCGCTTGAGTAAAGTGCTGAAAGCAGCAATGGTGCAAACAGCTTGTGCAG
>NZ_CAJMXG010000151.1:0-7220 GCF_905219725.1 Oscillibacter sp. CU971 | reverse complement strand
AATACAACGCCCCCAGTCCGATTCCTGCGGCAGGTAATTTGTCCAAAGCTCTCGGACCCTTGCGGCGGAGATTACCTCCGCCAGCCCGCCGCTGTGGTCCCGGTGAAGATGCGTCAGCACAAGCAGGTCCAGAGTTTCAATCCCCTCCCGGCGAAGGTAGTCTGAGGCCGGGATTCGTTTGGAGTCCGGACCGCCGTTTCCGACGCTCACATCTCCGCAGTCCACCAGCATTGTAAAAGGTTCCTCTGTGTCTCTTATGAGAATGGCATCTCCATAGCCGACATTGATAAAGTCAAGAAGCAGCATGACCGCCACCATCTTTCAAAATGTGGAGCTTATGGGGATCCAGGCAAAGCTTCACCGCGCCGGTCCGGGCGCCGGTCAAATCCACATTGGCGTCGTCAATCACAAACAGTTCCCGGCCTACCCGTACCCAATAGCGGATTATCCGCCCAAGGAAGCTGTAATTCTCAATCATACCGTCCAGAACCGCCCCGCCGGTAACCGCCTCGTCCGGTCCGGCCAAGCGGATGCACTCCGGTCGTACCACCAGGGTGACAACCTCCCCTGCGGCGGCGTCCGCCTCCGCAGGGACGACCAGTTCCATACCGGAGTAATGGATGGTCAAGAGCTTTCCCTCCGTCCGGACGATCTTTCCTACCAGGAAATTAACCGTGCCCACAAAATCCGCCACAAAGCGGTTGACCGGACGGAAATAGATTTCCCAGGGGGAGCCGGTCTGCTCAATGCGTCCGCTTTTCATAACGGCTATGATGTCGGACATGGACAAGGCCTCGTCCTGATCGTGGGTGACATAGATTGTGGTGATGCCCAGCTTCTGCTGGAGCTGGCGGAGCTCCGTCCGCACCTCCACCCGGAGTTTGGCGTCCAGGTTGCTGAGGGGCTCGTCCAGCAGCAGAATCTCCTGTCCCATGACCAGGGCTCGGGCGAAGGCCACCCGCTGCTGCTGCCCGCCGGACATCTGTTTGGGAAAGCGCTTCTCCAGCCCCGCCAGGTTGAACATCTCCAGCATCTCCGCCACCCGCCGGTCCATCTCCTCCTTGGGGGTCTTGTTCAGCTTCAGGCCGTAGGAGATGTTTTCATAGACGGTCATGTGGGGAAACAGGGCGTACTCTTGAAACACCAGGGGCGTGTTGCGCTTGAAGGGCGGCAGGCCGTTCATCCGCTTGCCGTTTACCAGCACGTCGCCTTCTTCCGGCTCGGAAAAGCCCGCCAGCTGGCGCATCAGCGTGGTCTTGCCGCAGCCGGAGGGGCCCAGCAGAGTGACGAAGCTGCCTTTGGGGATTTGCAGGGAGACATGGTCCAGGGCCACGAAATCGTCAAAGCGCTTGACAACGTTTTTAAACTCAATAAAGCAGTCCATAGCCGCTCCTCCTTATCACAGTTCCAATTTGATGCCCTGCTTGCCCAGGACATACTGCGCCAGCCGCAGCACGGAAAACGCGATGGCAATCAGGATCATGGTAAATGCCGCCGCCTCGCCCCATTGTCCGCTCTGAACCAGCACCATGACGGAGATGGTGCCTACAGTGGTGGAGGGGGCGTAGAGGAAGATCACCACGCTCAGGCAGGTCACCGACCGCAGGAAGGACAGGACAAAGCCCGAGAGGAAGGGCGCCTTCAGCAGAGGAATGATGACGTCTTTGAAGGAGCGGAAGCTGTTGGCTCCCAGGTTCAGCGCCGCATCCTCCACCGAGTTTCCGATTTGCTGGAGTCCGGCGGTAGCAGCGCTGTAGCAGGTGGGAATGTTCCAGAACAGCAGGGCCAGCACCATGATCGTCGAGGTGCCCGTGAGCTCCAGGGGCTTGCCGTTGAAGGCCATGACGAAACCGATGCCCAGGAACATGCCGGGAATGGCTCCAGGAAGGATGGCCAGGAAGTCCAGAGCCTTGTTCAGGCCCACCTGCTTTTTCTGCACGATATAGGCCAGAACCATCGCCAGGAACGCCGCTCCCAGAGAAGAAAGGAAGCCGTAGCGAATGGAGTTCCAAATCTGACGGCCTTTTAAGAAGACGTACTGGATGTTCTCCAAAGTGAAGGACCAGTCGTAGCCCCAAGCTTTGGTGAACGCGCCGTAGCAGAGGGTCCCGTATACCAGAAGGATGAACAGGGAGATAAACATGGTCAGGCTGAACAGTCCCCACTTCACCCACTTGGGCACCGGGAAGGGGTTCAGGGAAATTTCCTTTCCCGTGATGGTGACATAAGACCGCTTGCCCACCCAGAAGCGGTTTACCAGGAAGATCGCCATGGCCGGGACCAGCAGGGCTACCGCCAGCACAGAGGCGGTCTTCATGTCATACCAGCCGGAAATCTGCATATACGCCTCCGTGGGCAGGAGGGCCAGATCCCCGCCGATCATCATGGGGTTACCGAAGTCCGTCAGGACGTTAATGGCGGCAATCAGGGCGCCCCCGGCGATGCCGGGGCGGCAGAGGGGGAAGAACACGTCCCGGAACACCTGCCAGCGGGTAGCCCCCATGTTATAGGCGGCGTACTCCAGATTGGTGGAGATGGAGCGGATTACGCCGTAAATGACAGAGTAGGCGTAGGGGAAGAAGGTAACGGTCTGGACGATCCAGAGGCCCAGCCGTCCGTAGATGTCCACCTGGAGACCGAGCAGTCCCTTGGTGACGATGCCCTGCACGCCGAAGAGCAGGATATAGCTCAAAGCCACGATAAAGGGCGGGGACACGATGGGCAGCAGGGTCACGAACCGGAAGAGCCCTTTGCAGGGGACGTCCAGCCGGGCGATGACGTAGGCGAAGAGGAAGGCCACCGCCGTACAGGAGAGGGTGGAGATCAGGGTCATGTAGAGGCTGTTCTTCACCGCCTTGAACCAGCGGGCCTTTCCGAAGAGCTGCGCGTAATCCTGGAGGCCGGGGAAGGTGATAACCCGGACCACCGGGTATACCACAAAGAAGCCCACAAATAAAATAATTGCGACAATGGCCAGAAGGAGGAGCGGCTCGTTCTTCAAACGGCGCATCTCCTTGATCGATTCCCGAATAGAAGTTCCAGAGGCCATTTTAAATCACTCCTTCCATTGAAATAAAAGGGGAGCGCCCGTCCGCCGTGGGCAGGCGCTCCCGGTCTGTTCGGGTCAGCTGCGGTTGGAGGTGATTTCCGCCTCGAACTTCTCCAGGACAGCCTCCTTCATGGAAGCGGCCTGGTCCCGGTCGTAATCCACCAGGTCCACCTCGCTCAGGGCGGGCAGCCCGGCGGGGGCGGCCACGTCGTCCCGGACGGGATAGCGGTAGGAGGTGGCGACGCTGAGCTCCTGGGCCTCCTTGGTCAGCAGCCAGTCCATGAAGACCTTCGCGTTTTCCGTGTTGGGCCCGCCCTTGACAATGGCGGCTCCGCCGATCTCATAGGCGGTCTGCTTGGGGATGACCAGGGTCAGAGGATAGCCCTCCTGCTGGGTCTTGAAACTGTCGTGGCCCCAGGCGATGGAGGCGATGAACTCCCCGGTGGCCACGGGGCTGATGACGTCTCCCGCGCCCTTGTAGTAGTGATGGATGTTCTTGTCCAGATCCTTCAGATAGGTCCAGGCCCCGTCCTCGCCCAGGCGGAAGATCTGGCAGGCGGTGGCGATGTAGGCGCCTCCGGCGGTGGTGGGGTTGGCCCACACGAACACGTCCTTATAGGCGGGGTCCAGCAGATCGTCCCAGGTCTCCGGCATGGCCAGTCCCTTGGGGGCCAGTTCTTTGTCAAAGCGGTCCTGATTTACGATGATACTCAGAACGCCCATGTACCAGCCTTGCCAGAAGTGGTTGGGATCGTTGAACCGCTCGTCGANGCCGTCGTTGTTGGGGGAGTCGTATTCCAGGAAGGCTCCGGCCTCGGACAAAGAGCCGTACAGATCCACGGAGCCGCCCACCAGGAAGTCGGCCTTGGGATTGCCCATCTCCGCCTGCACACGGGCCACGGCGTCGCCGCCGCCCAGAGAGATGTATTCGATCTCAATTCCGGTGTCCGCTTTGAATTGGTCGGCAATGGCGATGGTGTTGTCTTCATTCAGAGCGGAATACACTACCAGCTTGCCGCCGGAAGCGGGGGCGGGGTCCGTGCTGCCGCTGGAAGCGGGCTGGCTACTTCCACTGTCTTTTGGAGCGGAAGTGTCTCCGGAGGTTCCGGAACCGCCGCCGCAGGCAGCCAGAGACAGGATCATTAACAGCGCGAGAGCAAGACTCAAAAACTTCTTCATAATACATCTCCTTTTTGTAGATCCAAATTTTGATGGAATGACTTTTGCCAGTTTCTGTCTATACACTAACATTAAAATTGGAACGTGTCAATTACAATTTCCGAAAAAGTTGATGCTAACTCGCTGATTCGGAAGAAACATATATATTCTTCCCGCAATATTTATAGATTTTGCACAAGAAAAGGCTGCCTGGTTTTTGCTTGTCAAATCCACGTCTATATAGTACAATAAAAAAGCAAAAAAAGGGAGGGGATGCGTGTGCCAACGATTAAAGATATTGCGCGGGAGGCGGGAGTTTCCCACGGCACCGTTTCCAACGTCATCAACGGCCGGGGCAACGTGAGTGTGGAAAAAATCCAATTGGTCTGGCAGGCCGCCGAGAAGCTGGGCTATCAAATCAACGCCAGAGCCCAGAGTCTACGGCAGGGAAGAAGCCGATCCATCGCGGTCATCCTGCCCGGCATTGAATTTGAACATTGCGCGGCTATGTATGAGGTAATTCAGAGCGAATTTATTCAGTTTGGATACTCTGTGCAGCTGTATTCGACCCGTTCGCTGGGGACTACGGAGGAAGAACTGCTTGCCAAGGCGCTAAGCTCCGGTGTCAGCGCGATTATAACAAGCTCCTGTCTGCCGGACGCTGCGGCTTACTACCGGGGAAAAGCCGCGGACTTGCCCATTGTGTTTTTGCAGGGTGAGGGTCCTGGCCTCAGCGATGTGATGTACGCTGGTTTTGATACCGAGCGGGCCGGAAAAGAAATTGCCCAATATCTCCGAAATCGAAAAGCGGTAAGCATAGGCGTATTTACGGACACGGCCTCGCAGCCGGATACGGAACGGTTCCTCCGGGGGTTTCAGTCTGTTTATTCGCAAAACAGTATGTCCGTTCATTTTTTGGATTGTTCCAATTATCAAGCGGACCTGCGGGCCTTTGAGTTTTATAATGAGGATGCGGCCTTCGACTACATCGTCTGTGCGGACCGCAGGCGCGAGGGGGCGGTGAGGGCTGCCTGTGCCTATGCCGGGCGGAGTACGATGCCCCATTTCATCACCATAGTGCCCAGAGCCGCGGCAACGGAGCCGGATATCCCGGTGTATGAGCTGGACTACAAACGTCTGGCGCATAAAGTGGTGCGTTTTTTGCTGGAACGCCTGGAAGAACGCAAGCCCTTGCCGGAGAAGTTGCGTCTGCCGAACAACGGCTTCCGGGGGGATATCGCGGCCGCTCCCCTGCCGGTTGCCCGAAAGCTGCGGATGCTGACGATGGCCTCGCCGTCGACCGCGGCTTTGGCCCGCCTGACGCCGCATTTGGAGAAAAGCACCGGCATCCGGTTGGAACTGACGGTCCTTCCGGCTTTACGGGACGTATATGATGTGATTCAGTCCGATCTTTACGAGCAATACGATTTGATCCGCATGGATGTGGCTTGGCTGGATGAGCTGGCGGATAAAGTTTACCGCCCGCTGGAGGAGATTCCTTTTCAATGGGACGAACTGCTCTTTCAAATCGTGCCGGAGCTGCGGGACAATTACTCCGCCGCCCATGGAGTCCGGTGCTGTGTTCCGTATGACCCAAGTACGCAGCTCCTGTTTTACAGGAGGGATTTATTTGCGGACCCGACTTATAAGCGGATGTATTTCGAGAGGTTCCGGGAGGAGTTGGTTCCTCCGAAAACCTTCGCGGATTACAACCGCATTGCCAGCTTCTTCACCCGCAGCTTGAATCCGGCCTCTCCCATCCAGTACGGCTCCACGGCGGCGATCGGCAATGTGGGCATGAGTCCCAGCGAATTCATGCCCCGGCTTTTTGAGGAGGGCGGAAAACTTCTGAACGGCCTGGGACGGATCACGCTGGACACGCCGGAAGCCCTGCGGGCGTTAAAAAACTATCNGGAGACCTATCAGTATTCTGATAAGACGGTCTATGATTTTTGGAAAAACGTCTTGGAGGGCTTTGCCGACGGTTCCGCCGCCATGACGGTGGTGTTTATCAACTACGCTTCTCATATTCTGAATCTGAAAATGTCCAGCATCGCCGGCAAGCTGGGCTTCGCTCCGGTCCCCGGCGGCAGGCCCCTGCTGGGCGGCGGGGTAATCGGTATTACGCGGAGCTGCTCCGTTCCGGAGACCGCCTGCGCGTTCCTTTCCTGGCTTTATTCCGATTTGGTGGCGCCTGTGTTTACCATGCTTGNCGGCCTTTCGCCCTGCCGGTCCGCTTACAGCAACCGGGACATCAATGAAATGTATCCCTGGCTGTCCGCCGCCCGGCGGAGCTTTCCCTCCGCCCAGCGCCGGGGAAACAGCGGGTTTTATCAAAACTTCAGTGAATTGCGGCTGGAGGATATCCTCGCCGCCCAGATACAGCGGGCGGTTCTGGGTGTTTGCAAAGCGGAGGAGGCGCTCCAGCGTGCGCAGGAAAGCTGCGAGAAATACTTTCGTCCCTGGATGCCGGACTGACAGCCAGACCCCAGACCGGCTGTGATCCGCGCTGCTTTTCCACCGGTTTGCCGTGTTGCCTCATCAGGCTCAAAGAGCTGCAACTGTTCGTGATATGCAATGCATGGTATGTAAATCATCTTCGAAATGTGGGGGAAATGACTATGAGAGGAAAATCTAAAGTGAACAAAACCAATGAGCCTAAGATTAAAGCGAGACCAGGAAGAAAGCCCATGACACCGGAGGAGAAAGAGGCGGCAGCGAAGCTTCGAGCAGCTGAAAAGGGAAAAGCCGATAACCTGAAGGTAGAGTTTGTTCTCCAATATCAGGGAGCTGAGGTGGATATGGAGGCTCTGGCAGAGAAGGCCAAGGCTGATTTCCATACCACAAAAAAGCGGAAACTTGTTACAGAATTGAAATTATATATTAAGCCCGAAGAACATACGGCTTATTATGTAATCAATGGAAACCACGAAGGGAAAATTCCTTTTTAAGATTTGTTCCTCCAGAATGTAGGGCTCCTCGAAGGTGATGCACCAGTCCAGGAACAGCCGCA
>NZ_CAJMXG010000150.1:0-7283 GCF_905219725.1 Oscillibacter sp. CU971 | reverse complement strand
ACCCCCGGCTGGCNTCCCCCACCGCCCGGTCGGCGGATCGGCCGGCCTTCTTTGCCGCCTACGCCCTGGAGCCCTTCGACCGGGTGGTCCGGAAATTCTGCGCTCTGCCTCCCCTGCCCGTCCGGGCGGCGGGGAAGGTCCTCTCGCCGGAAATGAAGGCGCGGGTGAAAAAGGTCTTGAAGNGGGAATAAGCGCTTCCTTGGAAAGAAACGCCGCAAGGCAGATAAAGAAAGCCCCCCTTCAAGGGGGGCTTTCTTTATTTTCAGCATTTCAGCGTCCCGTTTTTCTCAAAGGCGGCAATGACCGCGTCCATCACCGCCCCCCGGAAGCCCGCTTCCTCCAGCTTCCGCACGCCCTGGATGGTGGTGCCGCCGGGGGAGCAGACCGCGTCCTTCAACGCTCCCGGGTGCTTCCCGCTCTCCAGAATCAGCCGGGCGGAGCCCAGGACCATCTGGGCCGCGAAGGCCTGGGCCTGGGCCCGGGGCAGGCCGCAGGCCACGCCGCCGTCCGCCAGGGCCTCTACAAAGAGATCCACGAAGGCCGGGCCGCAGCCCGCCACGGCGGACCCCGCGTCCATCAGCCCCTCCGGAACGAGGGCGAACCGCCCCGCCCCGGCCATGGCCTCCAGAAAGGAGTCCGTCTCCGTGGCCGTCACGCCGGGGCCGGGCGTGTAGAGAATCATNCCCTCCCCGATGGAGCAGGGGGTGTTGGGCATGACGCGGAGGACGGGGTAATCCCCTCCCGCCATGCTCTGAATACCGGCGATGGTCAGACCCGCCGCCATGGTAACCAGGACAAAGCGGTCCGTCCGCTCCGCCAGAACGGGGGCAAGCTCCTTCAAAAGCTCCCCCATCATCTGGGGCTTGACCCCCAGGAAGATGTAGTCCGCGTTCCCCGCGATGGTCCGGTTGTTGGACAGCGGGGCTCCCAGCTCCTTTGCCAGGGCCGCCGCCTTGGCCTCCGTTCGGTTGGCCAGGAGGAGATCCTCCCCCGCCAGCCTCCGCCGGGCCGCCCGGGCCAGGGCCCCGCCCATGTTTCCCGTGCCGATGAATCCGAATCGCATAGCCTTCCCCTCCTTTACCGGACCTGCCCCTCGCCGTAAATCACGTACTTGCAGCTGGTCAATTCCTCCAGCCCCATGGGCCCCCGGGCGTGCATCTTCTGGGTGGAGATGCCGATTTCCGCCCCCAGGCCGAACTCCCCGCCGTCGGTGAAGCGGGTGGAGGCGTTGACGTACACCGCCGCCGCGTCCACCGTGTCCAGGAAGCGCTGGGCCTTGAAGTAGTTGGTGGTAATGATGGCCTCCGAGTGCCCCGTGCCGTGGGCGTTGATAAACTCCACAGCCTCCTCCATGTCCTTCACCGTCCGCACGGCCAGGATGTAGTCGTCATACTCCGCGTCCCAGTCGCTGTCCGCCGCCGGGACGNCCCGGTCCCCCAGANCCGCCAGGGCTCTTTCGTCACAGCGGAGCTCCACCCGGTTCCGGTCCAGCAGGGGCACGGCCTTTTTCAAAAACGCCTCCGCAACGTCCTCCTGGACCAGCAGGCATTCCACCGCGTTGCAGACCGAGGGCCGGGAGCACTTGGCGTTATAGAGAATCTCCGNCCCCATGTCCAGGTCCGCCTCGCTGTCCACGTAGATATGGCAGACCCCTTCTCCCGTCCGAATCACCGGGACGCCGGCCTCTTTGGCAACCGCCCGGATGAGCCCCGCGCCGCCCCGGGGAATCAGCACGTCCACGTACCCGTCCAGGTGCATCAGCTCGTTGGCCGTCTCATGGCTGGTGTCCTGGACCAGGGACACGCAGTCCTCCGGCAGTCCCGCGCTTTTCAGCGCCGCGCGCATCAGCTCCGCCGCCTTCCGGTTGGAGCGGATGGCCTCCTTCCCGCCCCGGAGGATGCAGACGTTGCCGGACTTGAGGCACAGGGCGGCGGCGTCCACGGTGACATTGGGCCGGGCCTCGAAGATGATGGCCACCACCCCCAGGGGCACCCGCCGCCGCCCGATGATAAGGCCGTTGGGCCGGGTCTCCATCTTATCCACTTTTCCGATGGGGTCCGGCAGGGCGGCGACCTGCCGCACGGCCTCNACGATGCCGGAAATCCGCTCCTCCGTCAGGGTCAGCCGGTCCAGCATGGCCGGGCGCATCCCCGCCTCCCTGGCGGCGGCGATGTCCTCCCCGTTGGCCGCCAGCCACTCCGCCGACCGCTTTGCCAACGTCTCCGCGATGGCCTCCAGGGCGGCGTTTTTCCTGGCCGTCCCGGCGGTGGCCAACGTATAGGACGCGGCCTTGGCCCGCCGCCCCTGTTCCTGCAATGCCGTCATTGCGCGCCTCCCTTTCCCGCGGCAAACCGCGTCCCGATGTCCTGCCCTTCCACAATACCGTACAAATCCTCCGGCCTTTGGCCGTTGGTAATCACCATGTCACACCCGGCCTCCATGGCGATTTTCGCGGCGGAGAGCTTGGTGGTCATNCCGCCGGTGCCCCGCCAGGTGCCCGCGCCGCCGGCCATCTCCAGAATTTCCGGCGTCAGCGCCTCCACACGGTGGAGGAGCCTCGCCCCCGGGTCCCGCTTGGGGTCGGCGTCATAAAGCCCGTCGATGTCGCTGAGGAGCACCAGCAGCTCCGCCCCGCAGAGCTCCGCCACAATGGCGGAAAGGGTGTCGTTGTCCCCCAGCACCTTGTGGTGCCCCGTCTCAATCTCGGCGGAGGATACGGAGTCGTTCTCGTTCACCACCGGGATAATGCCCAGCTCCAGGAGGCTGNCAAAGGTGTTTTTCANATGCTCCGCCCGCACCGGGTCCTCCACATCCTCCCCGGTGAGGAGAATCTGGGCCACGGTGCAGTTGTACTCGGAGAAGAGCTTGTCGTAAATGTGCATCATCCGGCACTGGCCCACGGCGGCGGCGGCCTGCTTCATCCGCAGGGCCCTGGGCCGCTCGTCCAGGCCCATCCGGGCGGTGCCCACGGCGATGGCCCCGGAGGTCACCAGAATCACCTCGTGCCCCCCACCGCTGAGATCCGCCAATACCCGGACCAGCCGCTCCATGCTCCGAAGGTCCAGACTGCCGGAGCTGTGGGTCAGGGTGGAGGTGCCCACCTTGACCACCACCCGCCATTTCTGCTCGTTCATAAAAGACCGCCTCCCGCCCCACGGGCCTGATTTTCCCCCAGTATAGCACGCCGGGGCGAAAAAGAAAAGCCCGGAGTACGCAGGAAACCGGCGGAGCCATACGGTCCGCCGGTTTTTGTTATCCGTTCTTCTTCGCGCTTGCTTCCCGCCGCTTCCGGCACATCCGGAAGATGGTGTAATAGAACAGGAAAGCCAGAGCCGTTCCCCCGGCCAGCTCCGCGGTGTGGAAGCCCACCGCGCCGGTCAGGGCCGTCTGCCCCGCGATGACCGCCGCCACCGACAAAATCCCCAGCGCGATTCCCTTCATCATATCCTTCATCGTATTCTTCATTGTTTTCTCCTCCGTTTCTGTTCTCTTNGAACNGANGTNAGTATAGCAAACCGCCGCCGGGGCTGCCATCGATCTTCCTTACAATTTCCCGCCGTATCTTACAATGCTGTAAGATTCCGCCGGGCGCGGGTAATTTCCGAAAAACCGCNAAAGCTANCCTTACGAAAGGAAGGTTGCTGACTATGACCAAACCCACCAAGCCCACCGAACCGGAGAACGATACACAGAAGGAGGCCGTCCAGTCCATTCTGGACTTCGGTTCCNCCATGACGGCTACGCCCCACGNCAATCTCTACTGCCTCACCATTAGCGGCCAAATTGAGGGCCACATGGCCGCCGACGACCGGGCCAAAACCACCAAGTACGAGCACGTCCTCCCCCTCCTCGCCAAGCTGGAGGAGTCCAGCGAAATCGCGGGAGTCCTCTTCCTCCTCAACACCGTGGGCGGAGACGTGGAGGCGGGCCTTGCCATCGCGGAGCTCATTGCCGGCATGACCAAGCCCACCGTCTCCATCGTCCTGGGGGGCAGCCACTCCATCGGCGTGCCCCTGGCGGTGGCCGCCAGGCGGAGCTTCGCCGTGCCCTCCGCCGCCATGACCATCCACCCCGTCCGCATGAGCGGCACCGTCATCGCCGCCCCCCAGACCTACAGCTACTTCCAGCGGCTCCAGGACCGGATCGTGGCCTTCGTCGCCGGGCACAGCCATATCTCCGCCGGGGACTTCCAGGACCTGATGCTGAAAAAGGACGACATGGCCGCGGACGTTGGAAGCGTTGTCTACGGCGAGGAGGCGGTGCGCCTGGGCCTTATCGACGAAATCGGCGGCCTCTCCGACGGGCTCCAGTGGCTCTATGGGGAGATTGACGAGGGAAAGAAAAAGCGGAAGAAGAAATAACCCCTGTCCCCCCTAGGCATGGCATTCCCGGAAACACGGGCCGCCCCCCTGGGCGGCCCGTTTCCCCCTCTATCAATCGAACACCGCGCAGGGGCGGACCTGCGTGTCCGCCCTTCCCCCGCTCCGCGCTGGTTTTCAGCCGCGCGGAAATTTTATTGTTCTTTTAGTAAAATATACTTGACAAATAGTCGGGTTAGCTATATACTGGCCTTACCAACACGAAATAAGGAGGAGCTTTATGAATCGCTTTCAGAAAGTATATACCCAAGGAACCCTTGACGTCATGGAAATTTGGGTAGACACGGAAACCGGCGTCCACTACGTATTTCACCGCAGCGGCACCGCGGCGGGCTTCACGCCTCTGCTGGGCCCCGACGGCAAGCCGGTTATCGCCCGCGAATAACCCGAAGGGGAGAAAGGACGGACTTTTATGGATCTCTACCATGCCGGAGTCTTCTTTGGCCTTATAGCGGGCCTCCTCGCCGGTCTTGCTTTTATAATGTTCCTATTTAAGAAGAAGGTTCTGGACATGCACTTCGACGAGCGGCAGGGGCGGGCCCGGGGCAAGGCGTTCCAATACGGCTTTTTCACCCTGCTCATCGCCGCCTATGCCTACGGCATCTCCGACGTGCTCCTNGGCCGGTGGTGCGACGTGCTGACGNGNGTGACCCTTTGCATCGCCCTGGCCCTCTGCGTCTTCGCCGTCACCTGCATTTTGAAGGACGCCTACCTCAGCCTCCGGGAGAAGCCCCGGACCGTCATGACCTTCTTCGCGCTGCTGTCCATCGTCAACCTGGGCCTTGGCGTCATGTACCACATTTCCCCCGGCCTGACGGAAAACGGCGTGCTGACCTTCCGGGCGGTGAATCCCATCATAGGGGCGGCGGTCCTGGTGATTCTCATCGTGTACATCGTCAACTATCTCCTCCGCCCCCGGGACGAGGAGGCGGAATGAAAAACCTCCGTATGAAAGCCGCCCGGGCCGCCCTGGATCTGAGCCAGCAGCAGCTGGCGGACGCGGGAGGGGTCTCCCGCCAGACCATCAACGCCATTGAAAAGNGGGACTACANCCCCACCATCAAGCTCTGCGCCGCCATCTGCCGCGCGCTGGGCAAGACCCTGGACCAGCTCTTTTGGGAAGAATAAGCAAGCAGGGAGGGCCAGCGGGCCCTCCCTGTTTCTTACAAATAAACGTTTGGGGAAACACTTTCACGGAGACTAAGCTAAACGATTACGTAAAATTTATGGAATTCTAACCTACCCAGCGGGGGAAGACTCTTGTATAATAGGAAACCACACGGACACATCCNTATTTGGTTTTCGGNTTCCCATGGGGGGAATCCACAGGAGGAATTTCATATGCTGAGAAAAACGAAAATTATCTGCACCCTGGGCCCCGCCGTGGACAGCGAGGACATGATTGTCGCCCTCATCAAGGGGGGCATGAACGGCGCCCGGTTCAACTTTTCCCACGGCAGCCACCCGGAGCACCTGGAGCGGCTGAACCGCCTGAAGGCCATCCGGGACCGGATGGGCAGCCCCGTGGCCACCATCCTGGACACCAAGGGCCCGGAAATCCGCATCAAGAGCTTTGAGAGCAAGACCGTGGAGCTCACCGCCGGGGAGGAATTCACCCTCACGGTGGAGGATGTGCCCGGCACCGCCCAGCGGGTTTCCGTCNCCTATCCCAAGCTCCACGAGGAGGTGTCCCCCGGCCAGGAGATCCTGATTGACGACGGGCTGGTCGCCATCCGGGTCCAGGAAATTCGAGGCTGCGACATCGTGTGCCATGTGGAAAACGGCNGTACCCTCTCCGCCAACAAGTCCATCAACATCCCCGGGGCCCATATCCAGCTCCCCGCTCTGACGGAGAAGGACGTGGCGGACATCCGCTTCGGCGTGGAGAACGACTTTNACTTCATCGCCGCCTCCTTCGTCCGCCGGGCCGCCGACGTGGAGGCCGTCCGGGAGGTGCTGCACCAGTGCGGCGGGGACAATGTGAAAATCATCGCGAAAATCGAGAACCAGGAGGGCATCGACAACCTGGACGGCATTCTGGAAGCCGCCGACGGGGTGATGGTTGCCCGGGGCGATTTGGGGGTGGAGATCCCCGCCGCCAAGGTTCCCGCCCTCCAGAAGCAGATGATCCGCAAGGGCCTCCAGGCGGGCAAGCCCGTCATTACCGCCACCCAGATGCTGGACTCCATGATGCGCAATCCCCACCCCNCCCGGNCGNAGGNCTCCGACGTGGCCAACGCCGTATACGACGGCACCAGCTGCGTCATGCTCTCCGGGGAGACTGCCGGGGGCAAGTACCCCGTGGAGGCCCTGGCGGCCATGCTGGAGATCGTCACGGAGGCGGAGGCGTCCATCGACTACTGGAAGCGCTTCCAGAAGCAGCTGGTGGTTACCACCTCCAACAACATCAACGACGCCATCACCCACACCTGCTGTCTCACGGCCCGGGACCTGAACGCCACGGCCATCCTGGCGGCCAGCAGCTCCGGACGGACGGCCCGGATGATCTGCCGCTTCCGCCCCGCCTGCCCGGTGGCGGCGCTGACCATGCAAGAAAAGACCCGGCGGCAGCTTTCCATCTGCTGGGGCGTGATTCCCTTCCTNACGGGGGAGGTCAACTCCACGGACCGGATTTTTTCCCTCTCCGCCGAGGTGGCGGTGAAGGAGGGGCTGGTCCAGCCCGGGGATACGGTGGTCATCACCGCCGGGGTGCCTCTGGGCAAGAGCGGGTCTACGAACCTTATCAAGGCGCAGGTGATTGAGGATAATACCCTGTAATACCGCTCTCCCAAGCGGGGGGTCTTTACTCGCCCTGACGGGCGGGGGAGATTGGATACCAGCGATGGCTGGTTCATTGCACCCCCCATTTTCTCTTTTCCTTCCAGAAGGAAAAGAGAAAACGGG
>NZ_CAJMXG010000149.1:0-7357 GCF_905219725.1 Oscillibacter sp. CU971 | reverse complement strand
CCTCCGTACCGGGGCGGGCGGCCCGGCCTTTCGCCGCGGCCTCCGGCGGGCCGCGGCCCTCCGGGATGGTCCCCCCTCCGGGGACGGCCCTCTCCCGGCTTGCCGCCGTAAGGGCGTCCGGTTCGCTCACCGCCCCAGGGGCGGGGCTTTCCGGTCNGGCGCTCCTCCGGCCTCCCCCCATCCCTGGGGGAACGGCCCTCCGCTCTTTTGGGCGGGCGGCGGTCCCNTCCNTGCGGCGGCTCTCGTTTCGGCGGGTCCCGGCGGGGGGCCTCCTTCCGTTCCTTGGCCCGGCGGCGCTTCAGCTCCATCCGGGCGGCGGCCTCGCCATAGCGTTCCGGGTCCGCCTGGGCCAGCCGCTCCGCCACGGCGGCGGCAAGGCCCGTGTCGGTCAAAGCCGCGACGGCGGCGCTGCCCCGGCCCAGGGCCCCGCCCAGCTCCGCCTTGGAAAAGGGGAGCNTCAAATGGAGGCAATGGCCCTCTTCCGCCAGGTGCTCCGCCCGGCGCAGGGTGTTCCCCGCCGCGTCGGAGCTGGTCAGCAGCAGCCGCGCCTGTCCGGCCTTGGCGGCCAGGGCCGCGGGCTCCTCGCCCACCGCCAGCCGCCCGCCCCGGAGGGCCAGCCCCAAAAGGGACAGCACGTTGTTTCCGCTCATGTCCCGCCTCCCAGCTCCGCCTCCATGGCGTCGTAAACCTCGGGGGGGATGGCAGTCTCAAAGGCCCGCTCCAGCGCCCGGGACTTCCGGGCCTTTTTCAGGCACTCCGGGTCCGGGCACACATAGGCCCCCCGGCCCGGCTTCTTCCCGGTGAAGTCCAGGCTCACCGCCCCCTCCGGGGAGCGGACCACCCGCAAAAGGGCTTTCTTATCCTTCATCTCCCGGCAGCCGACACACTGGCGCTGGGGAATCTTTTTCACCTTGGGCACGCGGGTCCCCCCTTTCTCATCCAATCATCCGGCGGCGCTCCGCCGGGCTTACTCCTCGACGGCCTCCGGGGCCTCTTCGTCCCCGGGTTCTTCCTGCAAAGCCGCCGGACGCTCCGCCGCGGCGGCGGCAAAGAGGTCGTCCTCATCCTCCCCGGGCTGGTAGCTCTGGGGCTTGATGTCAATCTTATATCCCGTCAGCCGGGCGGCCAGGCGGGCGTTCTGGCCCTCCTTGCCGATGGCCAGGGACAGCTGGTCGTCGGGCACCACGCAGCGGCAGGCCTTGACCCCCTCTTCCGCCATGCGCACCTCCACCACGTCGGCGGGGGCCAGGGCGGCGGCGATGAACTCGGCGGGGTCCTCGCTCCATTTGATGATGTCGATCTTCTCCCCCCGAAGCTCGTCGACGATGGAGGCCACCCGCTGGCCCCTGGGGCCCACGCAGGCGCCGATGGGGTCCACATTCTCCTCCCGGGACCAGACGGCCATTTTCGTGCGGCTTCCCGCCTCCCGGGCGATGGAGCGCACCTCCACGGAACCGTCGAAAATCTCCGGCACCTCCAATTCAAAGAGCCGCTTCACCAGGCCCGGATGGGTCCGGGAGATGAGCACCTGGGGCCCCCGTGTGGAGTGGCGCACATCCACCACGTAGACCTTGACGTGCATCCCCTCCTCCAGGGGCTCGCCGGGAACCTGCTCCCCGGCCAGCAGCAGCGCCTCGGTGGATTCCGCGCCGGTGCCGATGCGGAGGGAGGCCGCGCCGTTCCGGGGGTCGATGCGGCTGACCACGCCGGTGAGGATTTCGTGCTGCTTGGAGTTGAACTCGTCGTAGACCTTGCCCCGCTCGGCCTCCCGGAGGCCCTGGATAATGACCTGCTTGCCGTTTCCGGCGGCGATGCGGCCAAACTCCATCTTGTCCACCGGGATGTTCACCACGTCGCCGATCTCATACCGGGCGGAGATGGCCTTGGCTTCCTCCAGGGACATCTCGTTAAAGGGGTCCACATAGTCCTCCTCGTCCACCACGGTCTTGCGGATGAACATGCGCAGCTCCTTGTGGACCTCGTCCGCCTCCACGACGATGTTTTCTTCCTCCACGTCCTTGTGGTCCCGCTGGTAGGCGGTGGTGATGGCCTTGA
The DNA here is from genome assembly GCF_905219725.1 of Oscillibacter sp. CU971. Taxonomy (NCBI): domain Bacteria; kingdom Bacillati; phylum Bacillota; class Clostridia; order Eubacteriales; family Oscillospiraceae; genus Oscillibacter; species Oscillibacter sp. CU971. Next base: position 5,302 of record NZ_CAJMXG010000149.1, on the reverse strand, counting down.
TAACCTTTTCCAGCATGGCCTCCTTGGGAATGCCCCGTTCCTGCTCCAGCAGCTCCAGGGCGGCGAAGATCTCCCCCGGGTTCATGCCGGCGGGTTCTTTCNGCTTCTTGCCTCTCATCTTTGCCGATTCTCCTTATTCCTGAANTACACTTAAATACACTTAAAAAGCAATCCGTTAAAATTCCACCCGCAGGCGGACCAGGGCCACGTCCTTCTTCTCGAAGGTCCGGGGCGCACCCCCCGCCTCCACGGTAACGGCCCCGCTCTCCGGGTCATAGGCCGTCAGGACGCCGGGAATCTCCTTCCGCCCCTCCATGGCGCGGTAAAGCTTCACCAGCACGGGACTGCCCATGAATTGGGCGAAATCCCCGGGCCGCTTCAAAGTCCGCTCCGCCCCGGCGGAGCCCACCTCCAGGGTATAGCTCCCCTCGATGGGGTCCGCCTCGTCCAGAAGGTCCGAGAGCTTCCGGGACACGGCCTCGCAGTCCAGAATGTCCACGCCGCCCTCCTTGTCCAGGAGGACCCGGAGGTACCACGTCCCGCCCTCCTTGACATATTCCACATCCCAGAGGGTGCAGCCCGCCTCCTCGATAGCGGGAGCGGCCAGCTCCGCGGTCAGTTCGGTAATTTTCTTCATAAATGGACGGCCCTCCAAACCATTTTGAGGAAGGGAAAATTGCCAAAAGAAAGAGCGGACCGCCGGTCCACTCCTTACCTTAGCTTCCATCTTACTCTAATATATGCAATATACCACAGCTCATGAAAAAGCGCAAGCCTTTTTATAAATTTTCGTCTCCCTCCCGGCATCCCAGGACGAAATTTACACTTTTCACCGGTACCCCCTTGACATTCCCCCTGGTGGAAGGTGTATCCTAAGGGGGCATCCCACAAAGACGCCCCGGTTTCCCCCGGGGCGGGAAAGGAAACCAACATGAAACAAAACACCAAGACCCTCAGCGCCCTGCTGCTGGCCCTGGTCCTGAGCCTGAGCCTCATCCTCCCCGTTTCGGCGGCGGAGAGCGGGACGGCCCTGGACGAGGCCGCCCGGGCCACCGTCAACAGCGCCATGACCTACGGCCAGGCCACCCAGGCCAGCTGGGCCGTCTGGCAGGACGGAAAAATCATCTCCTCCGGCTCCCAGATTGCCAAGGAGGACGGCGGCGCCGAGCCGCTGAAGGGGGAAAGCCCCGTCTACGGTGCGGGCTCCGTCAGCAAGATCTACACCACCGTGGCCGTCATGCAGCTGGCGGAGGCGGGAAAGCTGGAGCTGGACACGCCGGTGGTGAAGTACCTGCCCGCCTTCAAGATGGCGGACCCCCGGTATAAGGACATCACCGTGCGGATGCTGCTGAACCACTCCTCGGGCCTGATGGGCCCCTCCTTCACCAGCGGCATGCTCTTNGACGACCCCAGCCNCATCGCTACCGACGAGCTTTTAAACTGCCTGGCCGGGCAGCGCCTCAAGGCGGACCCCGGCGCGTTCAGCGTCTACTGCAACGACGGCTTCACCCTGGCGGAGCTGGTGGTGGAGGCCGTTTCCGGCGTGAGCTTTGAGGAATACCTTCGGGAGCACATCTTTGACCCCGCCGGCTTGAAGGAAACCTATTTCCCCTCCGACCAGTTTGAAAGCCGCCGGGCGGACATCTTCCAGGCCGGGGACAAGCGTCCCCTGCCCAAGGACTGCCTGGGCGTGGTCGGCGCGGGCGGGCTCTACGCCACGGCGGAGGATGTGGCCGCCTTCGGCGGGTCCCTCACCAAGTCCACGCTGCTGAAAAAGGCCTCCCTGGACGCCATGGCCGCCCCGGAGTACGCCAACGGCCTCTGGCCCGCGGAGGGCCCCGACGCCCTGTCCTACGGCCTGGGCTGGGACTGCGTGGAGTGGTACCCCTTCTCGGAAAACGGCATCACCGCCCTGGTGAAGGGCGGCGACACCCAGTATTACCACGCCGGGCTGGTGGTGCTGCCGGAGTACAAGCTGGCGGCGGCGGTGCTCAGCTCCGNCGGCGNCTCCACCTACAACGAGATGGCCGCCTCTCAGATGCTGCTGTCGGTCCTCCGGGAGAAGGAAGAGGTGGTGGAGCTCCGACTCCGGCTCCCCGCCGCCGAGAAGGCCCCCATGCCGAAGGAGCTTTTGGACTACGCGGGCTATTACGGCTCCCTGACGGTCTATCAGGTGGAGCTCAGCGAGGACGGGACCCTGANCATGCGCTACCCCGCCACGCCGGACTTCCCGCCCCGGACCTTCTACTATTACAGCGACGGCACCTTCCGGGACGGGGGAGGAACCTCCGCCCTCCGGCTGGTGGAGGAGGACAACGGCGAGACCTACCTCTACCAGTGGGCCTTCGCGGACCTCTCCGGCCTTGGGTATCTGCCCACGTCCAACTACGCCGCCATGAAGCTGCCGGAGAACAACATTGACCCGGCCCTCCAGGAGAAATGGGAGTCCATCATGGGCGGGGCCGTCCTGCCCATGAACGAGCGTTACAGCTCTCAGGTCTACGCGTCTTTGGGGGCCCTGCTCCAGGTGGACTCCGGCGGCGCCGTCGAGAGCGCCCCCGGCTACATTGGCTCTTTGCGCATTGAGGACGAGACNCANGCNNGCNTCGCCACCCAGGTCCCCGGCACCGGCAGCCGGGACGGCTCCGACATCGAGCTCCGCCGGGACGCGAAGGGGAACCTCTGGTTCTACCAGTCCAGCGGCGGCGTCTACATGGACNTGAACGCCGTCCCCACCCTCTCCACCGGAAGCGAGGGCAAGGCCGCCTCCACCATCCAGCCCGACGGATACGCCCGCTGGTACAAGGTGGGCGACAGCGCCGGCGGAAAGACCATGACCGTCCAGATGCCCAAGGACGCGGGCTTCTGGGTTTACGACGCCAAGGGCAAGCTTACGGCCTCCTCCGTTTTGTGGGACGACGCGTCCGCCAAGCTGTCCAAGGACGGCCTGATCGTCTTTGCCGGAGACCCCGGTGCGCGGTTTGAGCTTGCTTTTTCTTGAAAAAAAGTAAGCAAAAAGAACTTTAACGCATTATTACTTCCGAAATNNAATGGNTTATTTCNGAGTTTTAAGCTCGGAAATAATACCAAGCTTGGATATTGCGAAAAAACTGCGTCGGCAACGAACCTNTCCGTTGCCGGCGCAGTTTCCCTTTTCATTCTGTTCAGAAAAGCCCTTATCCCCAGGAGCAGTACAGGTTCAGCCAATGGCACAGGTCCTCCAGCGGCAGGTAAGTGGTGCCGCCCTCCTTAAGGCAGGGGGCGGAGAGATAGCCCTCCCCTTCGGGTGTCTGGACCGTCTCCGCGCCGGGCTGGACGGAGAAGACCGTCTCGCCGTCCCGGCTCACCACAACGCCCAGGGCCTTATCCCAGCGGACCTCATACCCGGCGGCCTCGGCAACNCCCCGGATGGGGGCCATCACGCCCTTGTCCGTCCGCTGGCCGGAGAACTGGGGAACCCCCTGGTCCCGCTCTGCGTCAAAGCCGCCGTTGACCGCGATGCGCACGTCGTGCATGGTGGCGAAGGTGGAGACATAGCCCTGATACACGCCGGGGAGGAGCTGGACCTTCTCCGCCGCGCCGTTTTTGTCCTTCCAGACCAGCGCCCGGTCGCCGGGGTTCAGGTCCTCCATCCGCACCATCTGGCGGGTCAGCCAGGGGGTGTAGACGGTCTTGTCCGTCACCTCCAGCGTTTCGCCGCCGGTAAGCGCGAAGGTGGGGTTGCCCTTATCGCCGGGGGCGGGAGACACGGCCCGTTGGGCGATTTCACAAAACTCCGGCGCGGCGGCGCCGGCGGGAACATTGCCCACAATCACCAGGGCGGACATCTGGGGCGGCAGGCTTAGCGCCATGGCGGGGCCTGTCCAGACATAGAGGGTGTCCCCCTCCTTCACCTTCTCCAAATCCAGGGGCAGGCCCGTGNCCCCGTCCACCACCGGAGCGTCGCCGGGGTGGATGACCACTTCATTCAAATGGCTGTCCTTGTCGTCGTTCTTGAGGTAAATGCCCTCCCCCTCCCAGGGGGAGACCTTGCCCCAGACCTGGACGAAGGGGGGGAGCTTCTCGGGCTCTTCCGCCGCGGGGGCGGTCTCCGCCGCAGCGGCGGTGACGCACAGCGCGGCGGACAGGGCCGCCAGGGCCAGCAGTACAGACAGTAATTTTTTCATTGTAATTTCCTCCTTATATTTATGTTGCATCGGTTATCCAACAGGTTCCGGGTACGTTACCTCCGGCCTGGGACAGCCCAGGGCGGCGATGTTCACCTCCTCCAGGGGGCGATAGGGAATCTCCAGGGGCTCCGCCCCGCCGCCGTTCACATCGGCGATGGCGAAGCGGTTTCCCTCGGCGGGGCCCAGGTCCGTGGCACGCTCCAGCTCCTCCCCATCGGGGCGGAGGCCCAGCNGGTACATGTCCCATAATACCTTGCCGTAGGCCAGCATCCGGGCCTGGTCCTCCTCGGCGGTGATGGAGGCCCCGGGCTTNGGGGACGGTGCGGGCGGCTCCTCCAGCGGCTCTTCAGCTCCGGACTCCGGCGGTTCCCCAAGCGCGGGGGACTCCTCCTGGGCGGCGGAGGGCTTCTCCGCGGTAATGGTACACACGCTGTACTGCTCCGCCCCGCAGGCGCTGAGGNTTCCNACCAGCAGCCCGGAGACAAAAATCCCGCAGAGCATCCAGATAAACTGCTTCATGCTTCTCTCTTCTTTCCTGTGCCGTCTTTGGTTTCCCCTATTATAGACGATGGAGCGATGGCGTTTGTTCCAAACTTTGCAGAAATTTTTTCAAAATTTTCTCTCTGTATGCCAGGCCCGCCCTTCACATATACTATANGAAGCAATCGCCATGAAAGGAGAACCCTATGGAAGCACATTACCCCTTCGCCCTGCCGCCTCTGCCCTACGGCTACGACGCCCTTCTGCCGGAGATCGGGGAGCGGACGCTGCATTTCCACCACGACAAGCACTTTCAAACCTATATCGACAACCTGAACAAGCTCCTGGAGACNCACCCGGAGGTCCAGGACTGGCCTCTGGAGCGCCTGGTCCAGGAGTGGCCCCGCCTGCCGGAGGACATCCGCCAGGGCGTGCGGAACAACGCCGGGGGCGTTTACAACCACGACCTCTATTTCAAAACTCTGGCCCCCGGCCCCGCCTCCTCTCCCATGGGCCCCCTGGCGGACGCCGCGGCCCGGGACTTCGGGGACCTGGAGGGCCTAAAGGCCGCCATGAAGAACGCCGCCCTAGGGCAGTTCGGCTCCGGCTGGGCCTGGCTGGTCAGCGACAGCGAGGGGCGGCTCTCCGTGGTC
>NZ_CAJMXG010000148.1:0-7430 GCF_905219725.1 Oscillibacter sp. CU971 | reverse complement strand
GCCATGATGACGTTATGGGAAAGGGCGTTCATGCCGTAGTAGAGGGACGGCCCGGCCATGCGGAGCTCCCTGGTCATAAAGGGAATGAAAATCGCCGTGGAGCTGGTGGTCATGCCCCGCTGGATTTCCACCTCGTTATAGCCCAGGGCCAGAGAGGACACAAACGCCTGCTCCTGCTGCCAGTNCAGCCGCNTCAAGGCGCAGTTATATTTCTGCGCGATACCGCCCACCGTAAACACATCGTTTTCCAACCGCTGCCGGGTGGGGGCGATATTGATGACCGTGAACGTGAGCAGGAACATCCGCTCGTTGCGGGACTGGAGATCGGCCAGGAGCTCCGCCGCGTCCTTGCTGAACGTGATCAGGTCAGGGGGCAGAATGTCGGGATCGTACCCGGCCCGCACCGCCTTGCGCTGTTCCTCCACTTTCATTTTGCCAATGTCGGAGAGCTTTCCCTTGATGGTCTTAATGGCTTTGAGCTGATCCACTGTCTGAATGTGCATGGTAACGGTCATTTCCGCATCCAGCTCCAGAATTTCCGCCAGGAGTTTGTCAGAGAGCTCGGACGCCAAAATCTGCAAGTAGGATGCAGCGCCCCAATACTGACCGATGCGGAATGTCCGGGATTGCCGGAAGTCGAAGCTGTCCGGGGCAATAAAGTCCTTTGTTCCCATGCCCGTCCGGGGAATGTCCTGCCAGGAGAAGCGGAACGGCTCCCGGCTGCCGGGGTGCATCTGACTGTGAAGCAGCGCCAGCCGTTCCTGCCCGTCCATCGGAGCAGAGGGAACGCCCAGCCGTTTCAGATTGCCAGTCACGTCGGCCTCCACCCGTTCCAGACGGGGACGGGCCTCCGCGATCCCCTCGGCGGGCAGGCCAAACGTGATGTATTTAGACCGCTCGATGCCGTTGTTGCTTTTGGCAATCTGATTTTTCAGCATACTGGTGAACTCGGCCCGGATGCTGTCAAAGTCATCCTGTGCCGGGGGGATATTGACCTTGTACTTGCTCCGGGAACGGGAGCGGCGGTTGATAAAGGAGAGCTGGAACGGCAGGGAGCTGTCAAAGTAATTGAGAAACGAGCTCCACCCGCTGAAAATCGCCGTCTGATCCTCGGTAGAAGCCACGGAATAATTGATGTCCTCATATTCCACGGTTTTCGTGTAGAGCCCACCGGGGAGCTGGCACACCCCGTCCGGGTGCATCACCAAGTAAGGAATAGTCTGCTGGGCGGACAAAACAGCTTTCCGGTTAGCGGCCTTTCCGGGGCCGCGCTTTGGGCTTTTTGCTTTCTGCAATCGCATCCTCCTTTCGCACAGCGCCCCGCTGGGTGAACGGGGCATAGATATTTTCCGTCTGGTAGGGCCTCACCCCAGGCCGCAGGAACTTCGCCCGCAGGACGTTCCGCACCACCTTTTCAAAGGGGAGCCCGTCTTTCTCATACATCGCCAGCAGGAACGCCGGGAGCGCCACCCCCATCATCAGGAACATGGCCCCGGTGTTGCCGATGGCGCTCCGGGCCAGCAGGTAGGACGGGATGCCCACTGCCGCCGCGATCCCGAAGCACACAAGCTGGCGTTTCGTCAGGTTAAAGGCAAGTTTGGTCTTGATTTTGGATAAGTCGTTGGGGACATTTACATAGGGAATTTCAATCACTCCTTTCCGGCCCGGCCACCTCTGGACACTTTGTCCAGAAGTCCGGGAGGGTGCTTTCCACCTCGTTCCCCCACACGTCCCAGCCGGGCGGGGACTGCCGGGCGAACAGCTCCACCCTGGGCACATCGCCCATGAGGGCCACGATCTTTTCGCGGGCCTCCTCCGGCTTGCGGCTGTGCTCCTGGATGGGGGAAATGATAAACTGATGGACGTTTGCCGCCTGCCGTTTCGGGTGTCCCCGTGTTGCCAGCAGGCAGACCTCCGCGTTGCCCCGCGTCCAAAAGCCCAGGCCGTAGAACCAGCCCTCGGACTTGCGGTTTTTCTTCAACCAGACGAAAGCAACGCTCTTGTAGGTGAAGCCCCACGCCTTGATGAGCCGCAGGGCCTCCGGGAGCTGCGGGAACGTAGCCCACAAAAAAAGCACGCTGTCCGGGGCCGCCAGATCCGCCACCGGGAGCGTGCATAACTCGTCAATCCCCATTGTGGGGTAGTGTTTTTCCGCCGCCCCCTGCAAGCCCTTTTGAGCATACCGCCAGGGGGGATCGGCGTAGATCACAGAATATTTCCCGATAGTCAAACTCCTTTCTCCCCGGCCTCCACCGCCGCGCCTGCCACACGGATGCGCTCACTGGCGGCGGCATAGTAGGCCGGGACGGTTTCAAAACAGATGAAGCGGCGGCCCGTGTTGAGGGCGGCCACCGCCGTTGTGCCGGAGCCCGCGCAGATGTCCGCCACCAGCTCTCCGGGCCGGGTATAGGTCTTGATGAAATACTCGCACAGGGCCACCGGCTTCTGCGTGGGGTGGACGGTGCGCTGGACGGTGGGGAACGTGAGCACATTCCCCGGAAAGCGCAGGCCGTCCTCCGAGCCGCCCGTGGTACGGACGAATTTTCCATAGTTCGGGCTGTCCCCGTTGTTCGTCAGACTCCGCTTGTAGGGCTTGCCCTGTTCAAACTGCGGGTTGTAGAGGGGGAGCTTCTGATAGAACACCAGGATGTTTTCCGTCTTTTTCAGCGGAGCGCGGCGGGCATTGAGAAAGCCAGTAGAGCGGCTTTTGTACCACACCCACTCATAGCGGAGCATGGACAGGTTGGATGCCCCCAGCACCTTGTCATAGGGGCACTGCGCGAAAAAGAGGATCGCGCCGTCCGGCTTCACCGCCCATTTCACCGCCTCCCACAGCTCCGGGAGCGACAGGGGCACATCCCAAAAGTTCCGGGTTGTGCCATAGGGCGGATCGGTCAAGAGCATATCCACAGAATGGCGGGGCAGGGAGCGCAGGCCCTCGATACCATCCATGAGGAACAGCCCCTCCGTGAGTTTCGGGGACTTCTGGACACTTTGTCCAGAGGTGCCCTTATCGGTCATTCCTGGCCTCCTTGCCCTTTGCCGGGGCGGGCCGGGCGGCGTTCTCACGGGCGGCCTGCGCCCGCCCCTCGGCTAACTGCTGGGCAATCGTCTTTGCGTCATCCCTGCCGCCCAGCAATTCCCGCTTTTGCAAAACGGCCTCCGTTTCCGCCATGAAGCGGGCAACATCGGCCTCGTTAAAGTCCCCCGGCGCTTTCCCATACCACAGGCGCGTCCCATCGGGCCCATATCTTCTCGGCATATAATACCCCTTTCTTAGTGCGCGCTAAAGATGCTGCGCGCTATCGTCCCGGTTTTGAACAGCATGAAGCAGAGCAAAACCGTATAGCCCACGGTGCCCCAGATTGCCCCGATGGGATCTCCACCCGTGGCAATCCCCTGGATCAGCACCGCATAGATTGCAACGCACACCAGAATGAGCATCCCCTGGAAGCCCACGGCAAACAGGGAGCGCAGATAGTTCTGCCCGATCTGGCCCACCTCCCGGTGGGAGATTGTCGCCATAGGGATCGGGGCCAAACTGGTGAGCAAATAGATTTCCAGCATCCTCCCGTAGACCAGGACAAAGATGACGATGCCCAGCGCCCACATGGTTACGCCGATAATAGAGGACTGGAGCCACAAGCCGAGAAGAGGCCCTAAGTCCATCCCCTCCAGGGTGGTTTCCAGCTCCGTGATCATATCCGGCGTGATGTCCGTGGAACCCTGGATAAGCCCTCCGGCCTGGGCGATCACCGTCTGCGACACGTCAAAGACGGCCATCACAATATCAAAGGTATTCGAGAGAATGAAGATGGCACAAGCCGTTTTGAACATCCATTTGTAGATATTCGCCACGTCAAACTCGTGCATATTATTCTTTTCCAAAAGCATCTGAATGAGCTCATAGGTGGCAACAAAGGTCAGTACCAGCCCGGCAATCGGTAAGATCACCGTTTCGGAAAGCTGGCGGATGAGGGAAAATACCCCGGCGTTCCACGCCGCCGGGGTAGTCCCCACCTGTACCGCAATCTCTCCGACTTGGGTATTGACGTAATCAAAGAGCCCCTCCAGGTTCCCCATGATCCCGCCAATCAACAGCTCTTTGAGCCAGTCCGTGAGCCAGTCGGTGAGAAAATCCATAGGCCCTTACCTTAAAATAGGCCAGACAGCAGAGGGATCAGGGTGGTGCCCAGCAGGATGATGCCGCCGCCCGCCATGAGCTGCTTCATACCCTGGCTTTTTGCTCATGTGAGATAAAGAAGTAAAAGAAGTGTAAAAAATTTTGCCGTTCCCTGTCCGGCTGACTGCCGGACGGGTCGGGCTTTAGTCGGGCAATTCTACCTTGCCGACAAAAGAGTAATAGATTTCGATTTCCTGTCTGCGGAGCTTCCCCCGGCGTTTCCCGTCAAGGGCTTCCGATTCGTGGATTACGATTTTCTCCACAAACTCCCGTAACAGGGTAGGGGTGAGTTCCTCAAAGCTGGTGTACTTGCGTACCACTTTCATAAACTTTTCAGCGTTTGCCGTGGCTTCCAGCGTTTTAGAAAGTTCGCCCTGCAAGGCGGCGGCTTTCTCTTTCAGTTCCTTTTGCTCGGCTTCGTAGTCTGCCGAAAGCTCCGTGAAACGCTCGTCCGATATGCGCCCGGTCACGCTGTCCTCATACAGCCGCTTGAAGATGGCGGAGAGTTCCGCAATCCGCTTTTCTGCCGCTTCCAGTTCTTTCTTCTTGGCGGCGTTCCGGCGTTTGCTCCCGTCCTCGGTCTGCTCGGTCAACAGCTTCATGAACCGGGCTTCGTGCCTGGCGGCGTAGCTGGTGACTTTCCGTAGGTTCTCGGTCACTCCGGCGGTTAAAAGGTCGGTGCGGATAAAGTGCGCCGTACAGTCTGCCGTGCGCTTCTTGTAGCTGCCGCAGATATAGCAGTCCTGCCGCCGCTTGTCCGTCTGATAGCGTTGCTGGTACATGACGCTGCCGCAGTCGGCACAAAAGAGCAAGCCGGAGAACAAACCCACTTCATCATAGCGGTTAGGGCGTTTGCGCTGCTTGCGTAGCTCCTGCACACGCTCCCATGTGTCCTTGTCGATTATCTGCTCGTGGTGGTTCTCAAAGATTGCCTGTTTGTCCTCGCTGTTGTAGATAATCTTGCTGCACTTGTAGGATTGGGTGGTGGTCTTGAAGTTCACAAGGCAGCCCGTGTATTCCCGGTTTTCAAGGATATGTACCACGGTGTTCGCCGCCCACTTGCACTCATAGCCGGGGTGGTAGCGGCGGGTTCTCCCTGTCCGGCGGTATTCCAGCGTTCCCGGCGTGGGGATTTCCTGCTCCGTGAGCATACGGGCTATCTTGGTCGGACCGTTCCCGGCAAGGCATAGGCTGTAAATCTGCTTCACCACGGGGGCGGCTTCTTCGTCAATGATGAAATTTTCGTCCTCGTCCATGAGGTAGCCGTACACGGGCTTGCTTGTGACGGGCTTCCCACTCATGCCTTTTGAGCGTTTTACCGCCCGGATTTTCTTGCTCGTATCTCTCACCAGCCATTCGTTAAAAATGTTACGCAGGGGCGCAAAATCATTGTCGCCCTGTGCGCTGTCTACGCCGTCATTGATTGCAATGAAGCGGACGCCGTTCTGTGGGAAAATCATTTCTGTGTACATTCCCACTTGTAAGTAGTTTCGCCCTAACCTTGACATATCCTTTACGATAACCGTTCCCACAAGCCCCGCTTCAATGTCGGCAAGCATGGACTGGAAGCCGGGTCTTTGAAAATTTGCCCCGGAGAATCCGTCGTCCGTGTACCATTTGAGGTTGGAAAAGCCGTTCTGTTTTGCGTAGGCTTCAAGGATTCGCTTCTGGTTGCTTATGGAGTTGGATTCGCCTTGAAGCGTGTCCTCGTGCGACAATCTCGGATATAGGGCGGTAATCAGTTTTTGGGTGGTCTGTCTTGACATAGATTCCTCCGTTTCCGACAGCCAGCCCACTATTCCGTATGTCTATTATACCATAGGGCGGGGCTGGCTGTACAGTCTTTTTTGCTACTTTATGTCGAAAAATATCACACTATTTTATTAAGGCTTATCGCATTATATAGCGTGGGCGGCTGTTCCCCCGGCTGCGCTTTCGGCTTCCAGCACTTTCATCATCTTGTCGGCGGCGGTGGCGGTAGTGCCTTGTTTGAAATAGCCGGAAACCACAAGGACGGTGTTCCCTCGGCGTACTTCTGTCACGCAATCCGGGCGGCGGGCGGTAGTGGCGGTGCTTTTCTTGGGCGTGTCGGTCATAGGCAAATCTCCTTTCCGTTCAGCAGCTTTTTAAGGCGTTCCATTTTCTCCCGTGCTTTGTCTTTTCTGAAATTCTCCCCGGTAATGCAGACGGGGCAGCACATTTCCGTAAGGCGGTCATATATCCGGGCGTGGGCGGTGTCCTCCGGGTTCTGTAATTCCTCCAGTGTGAGGTTCGTTGTCACGATTAGGGGCTTGCCGCTGCGGTATCGGCTGTCTATCACGTTATAGACTTGCTCTAAGCCGTATTCCGTGCCACGCTCCATGCCAAAATCGTCAAGGATAAGCAGAGGGAAGCTGCAAAGGCGGGCTATGTATTCGTTACGGTCTTTGAAGCTGGCGGCAAGGTCATTGAGTATCAAAGCAAAGTTCGTCATGCAGACGGAAATCTCTTTCTCCATGAGGGCGTTGGCGATACACCCGGCAAAATAGCTTTTCCCTGTGCCAACACTTCCCCACAAAATCAGCCCGTGGTTCTCCGCTTTCATCACTTCCCAACACTCCATATATTCACGGGCATAACACATTTGCGGGCATTTCCCGTTGTCGTTTTCAAACGTCCATTCCCGCATAGCCGGGTCGGTGAAGCCTGTCCGTTTCAGCCGTTCCACTTCCTCCCGGTGCTTGTATTCCCGGTGTCTGGCTTCCAGCGTTTCCCGGCGTTTCCGCTGGCAGTCACATTCTTTGGGGTGGCGGTCACGTCCGAAAAAGGTCTNGCCCTCCGGGAAGTAGGCTTCTTTGGGCTGGCGGCAGCTCCCGCAATATAAAAGCCCGTCCTCCCCGGTGTAGTCCTCCGGCTCTGCTTCCTGTGCCGTGGCAAGCCGGAAAATGGCGTTATCGTAATCACACATAAAATCGTCCTCCTTGTTCATGGTCTTTCACGCCCTGTTTACGGGGCGTTGTGTCTATGCGGTCAAAGGCTCTCGCCCTCTTTGTAGGAATAATCGGGGATTCCCTTTTTCGGGTTCTCCTTTTTCTCCCGGTTTAACCAGCGGCGCAATGCGGCGGTATGGCACACATAATCATTCCCGGTGGCAGCTATGAACTCGCTCATTTCCTCAATGAGCCGTTCCAGCCTGTCCGGGTATTCCTCTTTCAGCTCCGCATATTCGCTTTCAGAGAGGAAAACATTCTGGTATCTGCCAAACGGG
>NZ_CAJMXG010000147.1:0-7468 GCF_905219725.1 Oscillibacter sp. CU971 | reverse complement strand
TTTGACCGGCTGGGAGATGACGGGCAAAAGTTTATCTATGATGACGATTATGAAATTCTGCAAAAGGTGGTTCGGGATCACGGTGTAACCCCTCGAACACTGGATGTTCAGATTGTGGACATAGCAGATGAGATTGCCTATGCGGTTCATGATCTAGAGGACGGTCTGCGCGCGAGGGCGTACACAATTGATGAAATTCTGCATGATTTTCGAGAAAAGTACGGGAAAGATCATGAAGGGTGTTACCGCAAGCTGGAAAGCATCGTGAGCGGGGTCCGCCGTCAGATGGAATCCGGAAGCAGTATCATTGAATCTTCCCAATATTCTAAGCTATTCCGGCAGGAGCTATCTTCCCGGCTTATCAATTTAGCCATTAATGATATTGGATTGGTCCCGGTGAGCCGGGAGATGGCCGCAAAAACCGGAACAAAGTATGGTTCCGAGATTGGGTTTACCAACTATGAAGGGTTAATCCACGGGCTCAAAGACATTGTATTCAAGTGCATTAATCACAATGATGATGTTTATCACTATGAACAAAGAGGCTGGCAAGTAATTCGGTTTTTAACGGATCTGTATACCAATGAAGTGATGTACCTTCCACCAGAGTATAGGGCGGAGGAACTGATGAAGCAGTACAAGAGCCTGAAGACAAAGGATACAGACCGTTTGCAGCAACGATTGGTCTGCGATTATATCGCAGGTATGATGGATTCCTATGCGATTTCAATCTATGAGAAATATTCAGGTAGACGGTTTGACGATATGGACATGCTCCGAAGATTTGAGGGGCGGTTATAAATAAGCTCCCGGAGGGAAACAGCTTCTATTAAGCAGAGCGGTTTACTTATGAAGCATTCGATATAGCAACATAATTGAATTCTGGCTGCTGAAAAAGCGAAAGCAAGCTCTTAAAAGGAACCTGACTTCATTTTTAAACGGCCTTACCCAATCCAACTAAATGGTTGTCAGTCATTGGGATGAATCGGCCCAGGTTGTGCAGACAGCACAAAAAGGGACCACAGGTAGGAAAGATTAGATGGTGTCGTCAATAAGAGCGTGATATAATGGTCCTCAAAGGTAAAGGAGGGCAGAAAAATGGCGATGGAACAGCGCCGACACGATATCAGCGATAGAGCATGGGAGAAAATCAGGCAATGGGTCGTACAAAAGGGGGCTCAACACCAAGATACATTTGGCCGTGGATGCGCATGGTATGCCGGCGCGATTCTTTATCAGTTCTGGTACCACAGCGGATTGCACAGCTGCAGCGCAACTGATTGCGGGATTCCGGGCAGAGTACCTTCCGGCAGACCGGGGCTATGATATAGACGCGATCATCCTCGTAGAATTGCTGAACGAACGATGGCAGACCCTCCGGGCTCCAGTGGAGGGGCCGCATATGGAGCGGCGCCATCCACGAGAGCCTCTGTGCGGTGCGCTACCGCTTCTGGCACGGGGACAACCTCCTGCTTCAGCATACGGACCCCAATGCCAGCTTTGAGTTCTCCTCAGCAAACTGATTGCCCATACATGATTTCGACACCCTGTACTGTGCCCTGTGTTTTGATCTTCTGTCCTTATCTTTTGGATATAGCCCCGTAGAATTTAAGGGCCTGCTTTGACGGAAAACTGTTGCAAAGCTTTCCTGCCAGAGTTACAATGCAGACAGCAAAAATATGAAACGCTTCCCGCTCAGCACCGGCGGAAAACCGACGGTCAGAGGCGGGAAGCGTTTCTGACCACAGAACCTACTACAGACGCAGCAGGGATACACGGAGAACAGCCTATTAAAGAGGCTTACAGATGAAGTGAACTCCAGCGGAAACGTCTAAAAGGAGCAGAAACCAGCCGAAAAAGTTTTCTGAATCTTTTCGCATCCTATGCGGCGGGCCGACCGAACGGACATTTTTTAGAGGGAATGGGTTTAGCCATGTTCCTCGCCGCTTTAGGAGCATGGGGCCTTTGTCAAACAGCTCCCCTTTCGCAGACCAGCAGAAAGCACGTGGCTTTTATTTCCAAAACCTCCTTTTGCGTCTATCTCACGCACATTTTCTTCCTACAAGCNTTCGCATGCTGGGGACTCCGGGTTCAGCATGGCCCCGCCCTCGCGGACGATCTGGGTGGCCCTGGACGGCTCGGAGACGATGCTGCCCTTAAGTAGATACTCACTGGCCACATTTTTCAGGTCACCGAAGACGTACTCGCCGTCGTCAAAGGTGGTCAGCACAACAACCTTCATGCCGGGCCAGCGTTTCTTGAACAGCCGGGTTCCCTCCACGCCGTCCATGCCGGTCCATCAGCACCACGTCCGGACGGCAGGCGGAGGCCGCACCCACCACCTCAATGCCGGGGCTGACGCTGAGAACCACCTTCAGGCTCTCCCGGAACAGCTTCTGGCCGTCCACGATATCAAGACTCGAATCATGCTTCCTCCTCCAGCGCCTCCCGGTTCCCAAAGGTCAATGAGCCCCCAGCGGCTCCAGCCGCTCCCGCATGTGCCGCAGGCCGAAGACTTCCTTAGCCTCCCCCCACCGGCCAGGCCGCCAAAGGCGCTGGGGCCGTTGAGGGCCATGAGCAAGTCCGCCTCCGGGGCCTGGCGGAGGAGTGCCTCCATCACCGGCATGGCGTTCTCAGTGTGGCCGTCGGACTTGCCGGAGGCCAGGACGGTGACGCCCTCGCGGCCCGCGAGGGCGTCCCGGAAGCCCTGAATCCGCTCCACGCCGGAGCTGGCGGAGATGTGCTCCGGCAAAATGATCCCTAGCCTCGTCCCGGACGGACATCAGGTGCTCCGCGCAGAGGACGCCGGGCTGATAGTTGTCCGAGAGGATGGAGTAAGTGTCCAGCACCTAATCTGTTATTATGAATCAATCAGCAATTTACTGTATGAAAGCAAAAACGCCTGGGTCAGGCGGCCGCGGCGGATACCTCTTTACTGAAATTCACGTCGCCACCGAAACGGCGGCGTTGGGCGGAACGCGGAAAACAGGCGGCGTCTCACCGACACCGCCTGTTTTCCACGCCGCTGTTCACTTGTTTCCGCCGCTCCCGTTTTCCGCTGTCCTTGNAAAATGATTCTTTTACCGGAACGATTGTGTTTTCTATCGCGGAACCCTTTGGAAGGGTAGGCCGTTCCGCTGTCAGGGAATCTGGCGGAACAGCATCGCCTGGCGCATCATCTGGAACCAACGCTCGTCAGAGCGGCTCCGGTTTTTGTGAAACATGTGTAAAGACATGGCAGTCATCTCCTTTTTTCATCCACGGCGAAACCGCTCTCCGTGGACTTTACCAAAGAACTGCCATTATTTTAGCGCAAATTGCCCAAAACACAAGCCTCAATATATACTAATTATCCAATAACATTCCGCTATTTTTGTACGCAATGCTGAATAGCTGGATTTCGTGGCCATAATATCCGCGCTGGCGCCGGTGGCCCTCACACGGACCATAGTCTCTCGCTGGTAGTGGACACCGCCACCGCCCCGGCGGACAAGGCCGCCACCACGTCGGNNTTGTCCAGCAGCAGCCCGCTGGCAATCAGAGGCTGGCGGACCTCCCTCACCAAGTGGCTGATGACGCTGGGAATGGCGCCGGGCAGCACGTCCACCACATCGGCATTGGAGCTCTGGCGCAGCACGTTGGCAAAGGACAGGGAGTCCAGCATGAAAAAGCGCTGTATGGTCAGAAGTCCCAGCTCCCTGGCCCGGCGAATCAGATTGGGATGGGTAGAGATGACGCCGTCGGCCTCGGTGCGGCTGGCTATGTACTCGGCGGAGATATCACGGGCGGACATCCCCTCAATCAGGTCGATGTGGATAAAGGCCAGCTTTCCGGCCTCCTTGACCCGCCGGACCAGCTCTCCGATGTTCAAAATGGTCCCATAGAGCAGGAACACCACGGTGCAGCCGGAGCTCAGGGCCCGGTCCAGACCCTCGTCGTTCTTGACGGCGGCGATAACCGGAGCGTCCTGCATAGCTTCTACAAAGAGATTCAGCTTTATCTGCATAAGCGGCCTCCCTCCCCGGCGGACAGACCGCCGCAGCAGTTTTGCGGATCGTTATCTTCTATTAGAATACAAATCTCTGGAAAAAGTAATATGTAAAATGCACAATTTTTTCGCGCCGCGCCTATGAAATATGGCGGAATTGCGTTTGAGGCCAATTTTTGACTTGCCGAAAAGGAAAATTTGTGGTACTGTTAAATAAATCAATAGTGTGTGCTTGAGAGAATGAGAGTCTGCGGTACACAAACGTCCCTTCTGCATTTATTTTTATAATGTGGAAGAAGATGTGTTGTGTAACTGTCGGCTCTTACTTTTTGCCCGCCGTTCCTCTCAGACGGAGGGAATGCGCACACGGGGACAAATCCACAGAGATAGGAGATGGTCTGGAGCAAAAGGGAACCCGAAAGGGGAGCGCCCCTTTCTTCGCCCCCACGGGGGCGGAACAGCGAACGACTCAGACGAACAAGGAAGAAGAGGTGACTCCGTATATGTTCAAAATGTTGAATCCCCGGCGCTTTTACCACGCGGTGGGCAGGAAAAAATTCCTGGAATTCCTGCTGTTGGCGGCCTTCATTCTGTTCTTTTACGGGCCTATGCTCAACATGCTGATGCTAGCCTTCGCAAACGAGTACACCGCTCCCGCGGTCCTTCCCCAGCAGTGGGGCTTTAAGTGGTGGAGCTATGTGTTCTCTCAGAACAGCCTGGTTTCCTCCATCGTGCAGTCCTTCATCGTGGCCATTGTCACCACGGCGGTGTCCATGGTGCTGTGCATCCCCGCCGCTTACTCCATCGCCCGGTTTAAATACCGGGGCAGGAAGATCTTCATGCTGTCCTTCCTGCTGACCAACGCTTTCCCCAAGCTGGGCATCTACACCTCCATCGCCGTGCTCTTCTACCGCTACGGCCTGATGGGCACCTACGCCGGCGTGGTCATCATCCACATGATCAACTCCATGATGTTCATGGTCTGGCTCCCCGCCAGCGCCTTCCGCTCGGTCCACCGCCAGCAGGAGGAGGCCGCCCGGGATGTGGGCGCGGGACCCGTCCGCACCTTCTTCAAGATCACCCTGCCCATGGCCATGCCCGGCATCGCCGTGGCAACGCTCTACACCTTCCTGGGCTCCATGGAGGAGGCCCAGGGCACCCTGCTGGTGGGCATGGCCAAGGTACAGACCATGCCGGTTGCCATGTACGGCATCGTACTGGACTCCTCGGCGGTGCAGATCGGCGCTGTGTTCGCCATTTTGCTGATTATCCCGTCCGCCCTGATGATCTTCCTGATGCGGAAGTATATCGGGCCCGAGGCCATTTCCGGCGGCTTCAAGATGAAATAACGTAGTTTGGAGGAGAAGACACTCATGAGCGAGCGCAAAATCAAACTGCAAATCAAGGATATGACCAAAAAATATGACAACGGAGACGGCGTTGAGCATATCAACCTTGATATCTACGAGGGTGAAATCGTCACCTTCCTGGGCCCTTCCGGCTGCGGTAAGACCACCATTCTGCGGACCATCGGCGGCTTTCTGGACGTGACCTCCGGGGACATCACCGTGGACGGCCAGTCCATCATCGGCATGCCCCCGGAAAAGCGGCCCACGGCCATGGTGTTCCAGAGCTACAACCTCTGGCCCCACATGACCATTTATGAAAACCTGGCCTTCNGACTGAAGCTGCGCAAGGTCCCCAAGGCAGAAATCAACGCGGACGTGAAGAAATACCTGGACCTGGTGTCCATGCCCGGCTGCGAGAAGAAGTACCCCGNCCAGCTCTCCGGCGGACAGCAGCAGCGGATTGCCATCGCCCGGTCCCTGATGCTCAAGCCCTCCCTGCTGCTGCTGGACGAACCCTTCTCCGCCCTGGACGCCAAGATCCGCCAGCAGATGCGGGAGGAGCTGAAGAAGATCCAGCAGGACCTGGGCATCACCGTTATCTTCGTCACCCACGACCAGGAGGAAGCCATGTCCCTCTCCCACCGGATCGTGGTCATGAACAAGGGCAAGTTCGAGCAGACCGGCACTCCGGCGGAAATCTACGACAAGCCCGCCACGCTGCATGTGGCCTCCTTCATCGGCGAGATGAACTTCCTGAAAAAGGACGGGAAGACCATCGCCGTCCGCCCCGAGGACCTGACGGTCACCGAGGGCTCCGGCGGCCAGTTCGACGCCACGGTCCGCACCGTCATGCTGCTGGGCCACTATGTGGTCATGACCGCCCAGCACGGGGACGACATCATCAAATGCTACATCAACCGGGAGCTCAGCGAGAAGCTGAAAGAAGGCGACCGGGTCAGCCTCACCGTGGGCAAACACACGGTGTTTTAACGCCCCATGCGCAGCTGCGCCCTCTTATCAGGGGGAATCCCCTTCTCATCCCATATACGAGCACATACTTGAAAGGAGATTACTGAAATGAAAAGAAGACTGCTCACCATGATCCTCGCCGCCGTCATGCTGGCGGCCTGCCTCACCGGCTGCGGCGGCAAGGCCGGCGATTCCGGCAATTCCGGCGACGCCGGGTCCGGCGGAAAGAAAGCCGTCAGCCTCTGGGCCACCGGCTCCGACAACGTCCGGGAGATTTTTGAAGCGCTTGTCAGCGACTTCAACACCAATTCCGAGTACGCCGGCCAGTACGAGGTCACCCTCCAGTTCATGCTCTCCGGCACCGGTGCCCAGACCCTGGCCGACATGCTGGCCGCCGCCTCCAAGGCCGGTCAGACCAACACGGACTACGACATCGTGGACCTCAGCGGCGACGACCTTTCCAAGCTGGTTTCCCTCATCGGCCAAGAGCAGTTCGTAAAGCTGGACAGCTCCAAGATTCCCAACGCCGCGTCTGTGGAAGCAAAGAGCTCCATCGCCACGGATTACTGCCAGCCCTACCGCGGCACCACCGTCATCCTGGCCTATGACTCCGCCAAGGTTCCCACCCCGCCCGCCACCATGGACGAGCTGGTGGCGTGGATGAAGGCCAACCCCGGCCGCTTCGCCTACAACACTCCCGGCACCGGCGGCGCCGGCGACTCCTTCGCCCGTTCCTCCGTGTACAACTTCCTGCCGGAGGAGGCCTTTACCTCCGACGACGAGAAGTGGATCGGCGAGTGGGACGAGGGCTTCAACTTCCTGAAGGAAATCCATCCCTACATCTATTCCTCCGGCGGCTCCGTCGTCTACCCCAACAAGAACCAGGGCACCCTGGATCTGCTGAACCAGGGCGAGATCGACATGTGCCCCAACTGGGCGGACATGGTCCTTTCTCAGCGGGCTTCCGGCGAGATTAAGGACAGCATTAAAATCACTCAGATCGACCCCGCCCTCACCGGCTCCCTCCAGTCCCTGGTCATCCCCACCTTCGGCTCCAATACCGACGGTGCTTATGCGTTCATGAACTACATGCTCTCCCCCGCCGCCCAGGAGCTGATGGTCAAGCAGATGGCCGCCATCCCCCTGATCGACGCCTCCAGAA
>NZ_CAJMXG010000146.1:0-7488 GCF_905219725.1 Oscillibacter sp. CU971 | reverse complement strand
CATCTGNTCTGCCGAGGGTCTGACCTGCTACACCACCTATCGCATTGTAAAGGCGCTGTATGGGGAACGTGAGGCCCAGGCCAGCTTTGTGGACGCCTGGCAGGAGGCCGTAGACGACTACTACAAGGATTTCTATGTCCGCCACCCGGAGTACCTGTCCGCCTTGCCGGAACAGTATCAGGCTGACATCGCCAACAACTTGCGAGGGATGCGGCAATATAACGAAATGCCCTTGAAAATCTTGAGGGCTGAACAACTGGTGGGCGGTGAGGAGGCTATGGACGAGATTTTGAAAGGTCTCTTTGGCCGGGAGCTGAACCCGGAATATCCCTATCTGACCTATCAGGAGTTTCTGGATGCCTGCCATCTGACAGAGGAGGACTTAAACCTTGAATAAAATATTTCGATATGAGCTGCGGCGCTTGCTGTGGAACAAGCTGTTCTTCGGTATTCTGCTGGTGTCCCTGGGATATGGCTGGCTGACACTGACTGGCTCTGTGGTCCGGGGCGTGGCTCACACAGCGCCTTTTTCCCCATGGAGCTTTGGATACTATCTCAGCCAAGCGCTGCCGCTGATCTGCCTGGGAGAATTGTTTTTCCTTGCGTTCTTCTTCTCCAAGGAGGAGCGTCTGCTCCGGCCCTTGACCCAAGCCACCCCAATCAGGCAGCGGCGGTATGCGGCTCTGCGGTGTGGAGCGGTGCTGACAGCTACCCTTGTCCTCTGCCTATGTGTCGCAGTCCTGGCGGTTGGATTCTATGTGTCGCTGTTTGGGTGGGTGGATTATGGGGAACTGATTTTACCCGCTCTATTGACCCTGATCCCGCCCATTGTCTTTTGCCTGGGAGCAGGAATGATGTTGAGCCGCTTCAACCATACTCTGATCTACGCTCTTATGGCGGCAGTAATTTTATTGACTGTGCTGCCCCTGCCCCCGGCAATCAATTTTTCGTTGAGCGATTTCTTCTCTCAATTTCCGTTGACGGTTGAAAAATTAGACCCAGCGTTTCATGTTCCGGGCTGGCTTGCAATACATCAAATCAGCTTAATCGCTATAGGGGCTTTTCTTGCTGTTTTTGCCGTCAATGTACAGAGAAACAGCAGCTGCCAAACTATGTGACGCAGCATGACAACAAGACCTGTTACTGCATTTTCTTCGCAACACTCAACGGCGTCAATTTCTATGGATCAGTCGTTCTGTGGATAATTAATGTGTAAAGTAGGAAACCCATAAAATTGCA
Organism: Oscillibacter sp. CU971; assembly: GCF_905219725.1. NCBI lineage: Bacteria > Bacillati > Bacillota > Clostridia > Eubacteriales > Oscillospiraceae > Oscillibacter > Oscillibacter sp. CU971. Next base: position 6,249 of record NZ_CAJMXG010000146.1, on the reverse strand, counting down.
AGCTGTGCGTTCCATTCAGCGTGGAGCGCACAGTTTTTCTCACTTATTTCAGTGGATGCCCAATCAAATTTTGCATAGCAGAAAACAAGGAATTAAACCCTTTTATCAGCCACAAAGGATTATAAAAGGAACTCCCATTCTGGATGTGCGATCTCATATTTTGAAAAAGTCCTTGACAAATTCGTCTACACGGTGTAGTCTGTATACGGGGCTACATCATGTAGACAGGAGGTTGTACCTATGGCAGAAATTCAATTAGGGGCTGTGGAGGCCCGTTTTGCGGACATCATCTGGGAGAGAGAACCCGTAACATCCGGCGAACTTATCAAACTGGCCGCGGACAAACTGGCTTGGAAACGAACCACGACACACACGGTACTGCATCGGCTCTGCGGCAAGGGCCTGTTTCAAAACAATGACGGCGTGGTGACTTCTCTCCTGTCCCGGCAGGAGTTCTATGCCCTTCACAGCAAAAAGTATGTGGACGAGACCTTTGCGGGCTCACTCCCCGCTTTTCTAGCCGCATTTACCAGTGAAAAGAAGCTGACAGCCGAGGAAATCACCGAGATTCGTGCGCTGATCGACAGGGCAGGTGAATGATATGAGCGATCTATTCCTGAACATTCTGAACATGAGCATTGCCGCAAGCTGGCTGATTCTGGTGGTGGTGCTGCTACGGTTCCTGTTGAAGAAGGCACCGAAGTGGATTGCCGTCCTTTTGTGGGGAATCGTTGCTCTGCGGCTAGTGGTTCCCTTCTCCTTTGAGAGCGCATTGAGCCTGATTCCCAGCGCCGAGACCTTCAACGCCCATAACATCCAGTATGAGACGCCCGCCATCAGCAGCGGCATCCCCGCCGTCAACAATGCGGTCAATCCCGTTCTGGGCGAAACATTTGCTCCCAACTCTGTTGGTAGCATCAACCCGCTCTATATCTGGACACTTGTTGTGTCGGCAATCTGGCTCGTTGGCATCGCAGCCATGCTGCTCTATGCAGTCATCAGTTATGTGCGGGTACACCGGAGTGTTGCGGAAAGAATACCCTACGAAGGAAATATCTTTCTGTGCGACCATGTGAAGTCTCCGTTTATCCTGGGGCTGGTCAGGCCCAAAATCTATCTGCCTTCCAGTATGGACGAGGCGGCTATGGGGCCGGTAATTGCCCACGAAAAGGCGCACCTGGCAAGGCGTGACCACTGGTGGAAGCCGCTGGGCTTTCTGATTCTGACGGTTCACTGGTTCAATCCCCTGTGCTGGATTGCCTATGTGCTACTGTGCCGGGACATTGAGCTGGCCTGTGATGAAAAGGTTATTCGGCAGATGGATTTGGATGGGAAGAAGCAGTACTCCACCGCTCTGCTGGAGTGCAATACTGGACGGCGGCTGGTCACAATCTGCCCGCTGGCCTTTGGAGAAGTTGGCGTAAAAGAACGGGTGAAAAACGTGCTGAATTACAAAAAACCGGCATTTTGGCTTATTGTTGTGGCTATCATCGCCTGTGGGGTGGTGACAGTATGCTTTGCAACGAATCCGAAGCAGGAGCTTCCTCAAGAGCAGCGCATAGACGAGCTGCGGTCGAAATATCCGGAATACTTTGATCTTATAACCTCCAAGGGGCTGGAGGTCTATGTCTGGCAGTTAGCCAAGGACAGTTACAGTTTTGGCCTGATGCCGGGAACCAACCGGGAAAAAACGCTGGAGGAACTGATGTCCTTGAAGGGCGCTTCAGCGGCGGAAATGGCGCTGATTCTGTCCACCTATGAGATCGAAGACGAAAATATTTTTGTGATCCCATGGGGGAATCCTATTTCCAGCTACATGGTGGGCACAGGGGATATGGAAACCCCGGAATACATCAACAACATTCGCACTATGCTGGGGCTGGATGGTGTTTCGATGGGTTCCGCCGGAGGGGAAGATACGCCGACTCCTGCCGGGCCGGACGCAGCCGATACAACGATCTCCGAAGAACAGGCCGCGATCCGTCAGGCGATTCTGGAGCATAACAAATCATCCTACCCACTGGAGTACGATGTGGCCTGTTGCAGTTTCATCACGTTGGAGACACTCTCCGCCACACCTCTGGCGGGAAGCAGCACCCATAAAATCACCTATTANGGGTGGGCGCTCTATGAGCAATATAGGGCTACGGACAATGGCCTGGAAACAACCGGCGGCAGTCATATCCCTGTGGTACTTTCCTTTGACTTGGACGAGCGCGGCTACACCCTGACGGAATATTGGGAACCCAGAGACGGCAGCTACTTTGCTCAGGACATCCGGGAAAAATTCCCTGCGCACATTGTCGAAGATGCTCTCCACGGTCAAAAGTTCGTCCTTCAGCAGACACAGGAGTGCTACGCCCAGGCGATAGCGGCTACTGGACTGGATGCCAACCAGGTAATCGGGTCGCTCATTGAGACGATTTGCAGCAGTCCTGCTCTGTCCTCCAATCCGGGGGATTATATTGCGGAACACTCCATCGAGTACCGGGAATTGACATACTATGGCCGGTACACCCTGAAATACTGCTTCGCCCGATTCGAGGAGGGTAACGAGACAGGGCTGGATGGCCACATTATGATGCAGGCGTGTGAGGACATTGCGGCCAGCTGGGGTGAAGCCTTACTGACTGATTATGTAGTGATTACTGGTCAGGTGTGGTACGATGCGTTCAAAAGCAACGCGCTGGGTCTAATGGAGCAATATGCGGAAATTGAGCTTGCAGAACGCTACCCGATGTCCTATCTCCTGCTCAGTATGCTTGGGAAAGTATAGACACCTCTATGCATAATCGAACAGCACCCAGGGAGGGCCGTCCAGAATAATGGGCGGCCCTCCCTCGTGACGGCAGAAAACAATGAAATAGCGCCTTGTAACCAGAGGTCTTATCCGTTATAATGGAGTAAATTGCCGAAACAGGGAGGGAACTATGATGTCGCCAGAGGAAAAGGCCCGTCTTGCAATAGACCAGAAGCTGATCCAGTCCGGCTGGGTGATTCAGGACATGAAACACCTGAATCTGTTTTCTGCCATAGGTGTGGCTGTGCGGGAGTTTCCAACCAGCACAGGCGAGGTGGACTATGCCCTCTTTATTGACGGAACCCCTGTAGGCGTTGTGGAGGCGAAGCGGACAGAGAGCGGAGAGAAGATCACCACGGTGGAGGATCAGTCCGCACGTTATGCCGGAAGCAAATTCAAGTGGATCAAGGGAGATACAGCCATCCGCTTTGCCTACGAAGCGACGGACAAGCTGACCCGGTTCACAGACTATCACGATTTGAAATACTGCTCCCGGACGGTCTTCTCCTTTCACCGTCCGGAGACGCTGCGGGCGCTGCTAAGCGCACCGGATACCATCCGCAACAACATGAAGCATTTTCCCCCCTTTGACACCACCGGCTTTCGGGACTGCCAGATTCGTGCGATCACGAAATTAGACCGTTCTTTCTCTGAAAACAGGCCGAGGGCACTGGTGCAGATGGCTACCGGAGCCGGTAAGACCTTTACCGCCATCACCGCCGCCTACCGCCTGCTGAAATTCGGAAAGATGAACCGCATCTTATTCCTGGTGGACACCAAAAGCCTGGGAGAACAAGCGGAGCGGGAATTCCTGGCCTATATCCCTAACGACGACCCCAGGCCATTTTCCAACGTCTACGGTGTGTACCGCCTGAAATCCTCCCGGATGTCGGCTAATACGCAAATCTACATCAGCACCATCCAGCGGATGTACTCTATTTTGAAGAGTGAGGACTTGGACGAGTCCGCGGAGGAGACCCCATTCAGCGAGTATGTGACCGCCGACAGCAAGGCACCGAAGGAAGTGGTCTATGACGAAAAATATCCGCCGGAATTCTTTGACTGCATCATTGTGGACGAGTGCCACCNCTCCATTTACAACGTCTGGAGTCAGGTGCTGGAATATTTTGACGCGTTTATCATCGGTTTGACCGCCACGCCAGACAAACGCACCTTTGCCTTTTTCCATGAAAATGTGGTCAGCGAATATTCCAGAGAGCAGGCCATCATCGACGGCGTGAATGTGGGGGAGGACATCTTTCTCATTGAGACAGAAGTGGGGCAGCATGGCGGATATATTGTAAAACAGCAGATCGAATATCGGAACCGCCTGTCCCGGGAAAAACGCTGGAAGCAGATGGACGAGGACGTGAGTTATGTGCCCTCCCGCCTTGACCGGGATATCGTCAACCCCAGCCAGATTCGGACTGTGATTCGGGCGTTCCGGAAAAACCTGTACACCATCCTGTTTCCCCGCAGAAACGAGGTCCCCAAAACGCTGATTTTTGCCAAGACTGACAGCCACGCGGACGACATCATCCAAATCGTCCGGGAAGAGTTTGGCGAAGGTAACGAATTCTGTAAGAAGATCACCTATTCTGCGGATGACCCGGAAGGAGCCCTTTCTGATTTCCGCAACAGTTTCAATCCCAGAATTGCCGTCACTGTGGACATGATTGCCACCGGAACGGACGTGAAGCCTATCGAGTGCCTGATCTTCATGCGGGANGNGCGGAGTAAAAACNATTTCGAGCAGATGAAGGGCCGGGGAACCCGGACGCTGAGCAAGGATGATCTGCAAAAGGTAACTCCCTCCGCCACAGAGAACAAGGATCACTTTGTCATCGTGGACGCGGTGGGCGTCACCAGATCCAAGAAATCGGACACCCGTGCCCTGGAGCGCAAGCCCTCCGTCTCCCTGAAAGAACTGATGATGAATGTGGCGCTGGGGGCGAAGGATGAGGACACCCTCACCTCCCTGGCCAGCCGCATCGTCCGCCTGAATGCCCAAATGACACCCTCTGAGCGGAAGGAGTTTCAGGAGATCACCGGGGCCTCCGCCGGTCAGACCGCCCAGGCTCTGTTGGACGCCTTTGACCCGGACGTCATCGCAGCCCATGCAGGGGTGTCCCTGCCAGAGGAGGGCGAACCCACCCAGGAACAGCAGGCGCTGCTGGATGCCGCCCAGCGGGAGCTCTCCTCTGCCGCCGCCGCCCCGTTCCACAGGCCGGAGGTGCGGGACTACATCGAAAACGTCCGCCGGAACCACGAGCAGATTATTGACAATGTGAACATTGATACGGTGTTATATGCCGGGTACGACGTCAGCCAGGAGGAGACCGCCAGTCGGGTCATTGAGACCTTCCGAGAGTTTATCCAGGAAAACCGGGACGAGATCACCGCGTTGCGCATTATCTACGACCAGAGGTACAAGGACCGTCCCATGGCGATTGCCAAGCTCAAGGCGCTGTATGAAAAGCTGAAAGCCCGGAACATCACGGTGGACAGGCTGTGGGACTGCTATGCTATCAAACAGCCAGACAAGGTGAAGAGGGGGACGATGGTGCAGCTGGCCGACCTGGTATCCCTCATCCGGTTTGAGACGGGCGCGACGGAGACGCTGGTTCCCTTTGCTGAGCGGGTCAGCTACAATTTCCAGCAGTGGTCCTTCCGCCGCAACGCCGGCGCCGTCCACTTTACCGAGGAGCAGATGGAGTGGCTTCGGCTCATCAAGGACCACATCGCCGCGTCCCTCAGTGTGGTGCTGGTGGACCTGGACCTCAGCCCCTTTGACCGCAAGGGCGGCCTTGGACGGTTCTATGAGGTGTTCGGGGAAGAGTATGAGAAGNTTTTGATGGAATTGAATGTGGAGTTGGTGGCGTGAGATGGAATACCAAAGATACCAGTTGCGTGATATTGGAGATATTGTGTCAGGTGCAACACCTAAAACTACTGTTGCAGAAAACTTTGGTGGTGCAATCCCATGGCTTACCCCGGCGGATTTATCCGGTTACACACAAAAGTATATTTCACGCGGGAAAAGGAACTTGACCCAACTAGGCTATGATAGTTGTTCTACGCAGATAATGCCGTCTGGAACCGTTCTGTTTTCCTCTCGTGCGCCAATCGGATATACCGCTATTGCAAAAAATCCGATATGCACAAATCAAGGATTCAAAAGTATTGTTCCCAAGCCATTTGTCAACAGTGAATTTTTATATTACCAGCTGATTTACTTACGAAAAACAATTCAGGACATGGGAAGCGGCACAACCTTTAAAGAAATTTCTGCAAAGAAATTCGGTGCGGTACAGGTGACAATCCCGCCGCTTGTGGAGCAAGAGCATATCATTTCCCGCATTGAGGAACTATTCTCCCAACTGGATGCCAGCGTGGCCGAACTGAAAACGGCAAAGGAACGGCTGAAGGTGTACCGGCAGGCGGTACTG
>NZ_CAJMXG010000145.1:0-7508 GCF_905219725.1 Oscillibacter sp. CU971 | reverse complement strand
CCCTCCCTCCCCGGCTGCGTCTGCCACGCCACCGTGATTTCCGGCACCGTCAGCCTGACGGCGGAGGGACAGGACTTCCAGCTCCTGGAGCGGGACGCCGTTCGCTTCAAGGCGGACCAGCCCTACCACTTCGGAAACATGTCCAGCGGCACCGGGCGGCTGCTGCTGGAATATCAATACCTGCAAAATCCCACGGAACCCGTGAAATGAGGAAAGGGGCCGGCGCTTACAGCGCCGGCCCCTTTCCTTGAGAATGAGAGGGCTTGATAATCACTGGACATATTTTCCGACCCGCTGGGCCAGCAGCACCGCCAGGACCAGCTTGACCAGATCCGGGAAAATAAAGGGGAACACGCAATAACCCAGGGCAGTCAGCACGCCCACAGGTTTCCCCATCTGGGCGTAAAGGACCAGATACCAGGCGGTTCCGAAAGCATAGCACAAAATCAGCCCAGCCACGCTGGCGGCGATTTTCACTTTCAAGGTTTCCCCCAGTCTGGCGGTCATCAGCCAGTAAAGCAGCGCCTGGAAGAAGAATCCCAGAATGTAGCCGCCGGTGGCCCCCAGCAGTACGCTGAGCCCGCCCCTGAAATTGCTGAACACCGGCGCTCCCACTGCTCCAAGCAGCAAATAGGCGGTGACGGCGTAGGTTCCCCGCCTTCCTCCCAGGGTCAGAAGGGCGGCAAAAACGGCGAAAGTCTGCATGGTAAACTGAATCAGGGGCGCGGGGACGGGCACGGAAATCCAGGCACACACTGCCGTCAAGACGGTGAAGAGGGCAATCAGGGTCAGATCCTTTGTCCGCAGCCGGGACGCAGTTTGTTCGNGCATAAATGGGTTCCTCCTTTTTCTTCCTGGCTTTGAGGATAACGTAAATTCCCCCGTTTGTCAACCATTATTTTTCAATTGGTTTACAAGTTTCCAAAAAAGGGGAGAGGCTGGGCCTCTCCCCTTTTTTATGCTCAAAGCTCCGTATGGTCACACAGCTCCCGGGCCTTGGCCTGGATGGCCTTCAGGTCCTCAAAGGTCTCCGGGCGCTTGCGGACGTCCCGGAGCAGCGCCGCCGGATGGTAGAGCGCGGTCATCCAAACGCCGCTCCGCTCGAACCATTGGCCATGCTCCTGGGTGATGCGGAAATCATCCTTGATGATGACCTTGGCCGCGATACGGCCCAGACAGACGATAATTTTAGGCCGCAGCAGCGCCGTCTGGCGGCGAAGCCAATCGATGCAGGCGTCCTGCTCCACCCCCAGAGGGTCCCGGTTCTGAGGTGGGCGGCACTTGACGATGTTGGCAATGTAAACTTTGCTCCGATCCAGGTTTACCATCTCCAGCATCTCGTCCAGCAGCTTCCCCGCCCGGCCCACAAAGGGCTTGCCCTGCTCATCCTCGTGCTGGCCGGGGCCTTCGCCGATGAACAACAGCTCCGCGTTCTCCGCGCCGTCCCCAAAAACCACATTATGGCGGGTGTCTGCAAGGGAACATCCTTTACAGTCCAAACATTCCTTTCGCAAGCTCTCCCAAGTATCCATGCAAAAATCCTCCNGTCTTTTTCCCTCTTTTTCGACTATTGTACCATGAAAAAACTACCGGCGCAAGAGGCGGATACCATCCTGCCCACGGGAGACACTGAAACCCGAGGTGATACGATGGACCTCTGGCTTTGGTATTTTTGGATATACAGCTTTCTGGGCTGGCTGGTGGAGCTGGCCTTTGCCGCCGTCTCCCAGTCGGAGGAAAAACGGCGACGCTGTCTGCTGCTCCTGCCCCTGTGCCCGGTGTATGGGCTGGGTATGCTGGCGGCGCTGGCCCTGCCTCCCATGGGCTGGCTGGGCGTAACGGTCCTGGGCGGGCTGGCGGCCACGGCGGTGGAATACGCCTGCCACTGGGCGGGAGAACGGTTTCTAGGCGTCCGCTTCTGGGACTACGCCCAGGTCCCTGGAAACCTCCGCGGCCGGGTCTGCCTGCCCTTCACCCTGGCCTGGGGGATGTTGGTATGGGCGGCAATAAAATTCGTCCAGCCTGTGGTGGCGGCTCTGGCCGCATCGATCCCGGAGGCGGCAACCTATATTTTCCTGCTGGTTTTTACTGGGGACCTGGTCTGTTCCCTCCGGTTCCTCCGGATTACGGGAGATTTGAAAGGAATGCGGGCGGCTGTGTTTTCCCCGGATTAGGCCATGTTTCGAACAAGGCCTAACCACCGCACCNACACCGAAAACCTCTTTTTCATGCAATATCTTTTCCTTTACACCACTTGAAACAGATAGAATTTCAGATAGTTTGTTTCCTCCACGCCCCATAAAATCGGGTGGTCACAGCTCTGCTGCCTTGCCTCAATCTGCCGGAGTCGGACTCCGGCGTCCCGGGCGGCAGACCGGAGCATGGCAGTGAACTTCTCCTCTTCCGCAAAGTGGGAACAGGAGCAAGTGGCCAGATAGCCGCCCCGGGGCAGCAGCTTCATGGCCCGGTAGTTGATTTCCTTGTAGCCCGTCATAGCGCTGGCCGCCGTCTTCCGGGATTTGGTAAAGGCCGGCGGGTCCAGAATGATAAAATCATACTTCACCGGCTCCTTTTCCAGGGCCGGGAGCAGCTCAAAGACGTTGGCGGCCACGCAGTCCACCACGCCGCCCAAGCCGTTTCGCTCCGCGTTGGCCCGGGCCATCTCCACGGCGGAGGCCGACACGTCCACGGCGGTGACCCGCTTCGCTCCGCCCAGGGCGGCGTTTAAGGCAAAGGACCCGGTATGGGTGAAGCAGTCCAGCACCGTCCTTCCCTCCGCCAGCCGCCCCACTGCCCGGCGGTTGTATTTCTGGTCCAGGAAAAAGCCGGTTTTCTGTCCGTTTTCTACATCTACCAAATATTTTACGCCATTCTCTACAATCTCCGTTACCGGAGAATCCGCCGGGGCCTCCCCAGGCAGGGGAAACCATTCCTTGTACTGCTCCAGTCCCTCCTTCTCCCGGAGGGGGACATCATTCCGCTCGAAGACGCCCCGAACGGCCTGCCCGTCCTCCCGAAGAATCCGGACCAAAAGAGGCAGCAGCAGGTCCTTGATCCTCTCCATGCCCACAGACAGCACCTGGACGCTGAGGAGGTCATGGAACTTGTCCACCGTCAGGCCGGGGAACATGTCGGCTTCCCCGAAGATGACGCGGCAGGCGTCCAAATCCTCGGGAGCCATGACCGTTTTCCGGTACTCCCAGGCCCAGCGGAGCTTCCGCTCCCAGAAGGCGGCGTCAAAGCGGTCGTTGGCGTTCCGGGAAATCAGGCGGACCCGGATTTTCGATTTCTCCGACAGGAAGCCGGTGCCCAAGTACGCGCCCTTCCGGCTCCGCACATCCACCAGCCCGCCGTTCTCCAGCGTGCCCTCTATCGACAAAATTTCCGCGTCGTAGATCCAGGGATGCCCCCGGAGAATAGCCGCCTCGGCTTTTGGGGTGACTGCAACACTGGGATATGCCCGCTCTGCTTTCATAATCAAATGACCTCCCGGCTTTTTTCCTCCCCAGTGTATCACACTTTCGGCGGCTTTGCCATAGGATTCAGTAAGAAGGAGGAATTGCCATGCCCACTATATATTTAAGCCCCTCGACACAGGAGTGGAACAGCTACGTCACCGGCAGCGGCTCCGAGGAGTACAACATGAACCTGCTGGCGGACGCACTGGTCCCCTATCTCCTCTCCAACGGAATTCAATATAAACGCAACAAGCCCGAAATGACCGCCGGGTCCTCCATCCGGGAGGCCAACCGGGGGACCTACGACCTTTACCTGGCCCTGCACTCCAACGGCGCGCCGGAGGGGCGCTACGGCGAAGAGCGGGGCATCATCGCCTTTTACTATCCCACGAGCCGCCAGGGCCAGCGGGCGGCGGAGCTCATCGCCCAGGAGCTGCGGAAAGTCTACCCCCTCCCCAACAAGGTCACCACCCGTTCCACCACCACCCTGGGAGAGGTATCCCAGTCCAAAGCCCCGGCGGTGCTGGTGGAAATCGGCTACCACGACAACTGGTCCGACGCCCAGTGGATCGAGGGGCACATGGACGCCATTGCCCAGCAACTGGCCCGGGCCCTTACCGAGTTCTTCGGCCTGCCCTTCATCTACCCCTCGGACCCCGTGCAGGGCACAGTGGCCGTCAACTGGGGGACGCTGAACCTGCGGAGCTACCCCGCTCCCACCGGAACAATCATCGCCAATCTCCCCGACGGCGCCCAGGTGACCATTTACGGGGAGTGGCAGGGCTGGTATGTCGTCCATCACGAGGGCCGCGTAGGCTACGCCGCAGCCGCGTATATCGACACCTGACCTCCTTTTCACAGGGGCGCGGCTGTTGCTTTTGCGCCGGATTTGCCGGGGTATTTTCGTTCCTGCCAAAATTTTCTTGTAATTTCGCCGCCGGTTTGAGGATTTTGCTTGACAGCGGTCCAGTAAAAGTTTAAACTAAAAGCAGATTGCCGTCGGAGGGCAAAGGGGTGTCCTCCGGTCGTTTTCTAAAACGCTCCTGTCCGCGGGTTCTGTTTTGGAAGCCGGCAATGCGCCCAACCGCGAAAGATGTTCCGCCCCTGGAAGACCGGTGCCCCTCATTCGGGGCGCGGGCGGAAGACAAGGAGACCCATGTCCAAAAGCCGCCGGCGGCCATACCGCCCCGGGGACATCCATGCCCTTGGAGGGGATGCAAAGCCCTCTCCGCCGCACGGGCGTGTTGACCGTTTTTGAAGCGGGCTTCCCGCGGCAATACCAAAACTGAATGGAGGAATCAGCAGCCGTGATTCAAAGCGTCATTGCCCTTCTCATAGGGCTGGTGGCTGGCGGCGTGATTTGCTTCCCGCTTGGTATTCGCTATCGGAAGAACGTCTCTGAAAAAGAAATCTCCAGCGCCGAAGAAGAGGGAACGCGCATCGTCAACGAGGCCATCAAAAGCGCCGAATCCAAGAAGCGCGAGGCCCTGCTGGAAGCCAAGGAGGAGATCTTAAAAAACCGCAGCGAGTACGAAAAGGAAGTCAAGGAACGCCGCGCCGACCTTCAGCGGCAGGAAAACCGCCTGCAGCAAAAGGAGGAAAACCTCGACCGGAAAATCGAGGCCGTGGAAAAGAAAGAGGAGTCCCTGTCTCAAAAGCACGCCGCCATTGACAAGGAGACCGAGGAAATCAAGCTTGTCAAGCGCGGCCAGACCGAAATGCTGGAGCGCATCTCCGGCTTCACCACCGAGGAGGCGAAGCAGTACCTCATCGACCAGGTGGAAGCGGAAGTCACCCACGAGACCGCCCTCAAGATCAAAGAGGTGGAGTCCCGGATGAAGGAGGAGTGCGACGCCAGGGCCCGCGAAATCGTGGCCCAGGCCATCCAGCGCTGCGCCGCCGACCAGGTGGCCGATATGACCGTCAGTGTGGTTCCCCTGCCCAATGACGAAATGAAGGGCCGTATCATCGGCCGGGAAGGCCGGAATATCCGCACCATCGAGACCCTGACGGGCGTGGACCTCATCATCGACGACACGCCGGAGGCCAGCACCGTCTCCTGCTTCGAGCCGGTGCGCCGGGAGNTTGCCCGCCTGNCCCTGGAAAAGCTGATTTCCGACGGGCGCATCCACCCCACGCACATTGAGGAAATGGTGGAGAAGGCCCGCCGGGAGGTGGACGCCACCATCAAAGCCGAGGGCGAGCGGGTCGTCTTCGAGTGCGGCGTCCGCAGCCTCCACCCGGAGCTGGTGAAGATGCTGGGCCGCCTCCACTACCGCACCAGCTACGGCCAGAACGTTCTTCAGCACTCCGTGGGGGTCAGCCACATCGCCGGCATGATGGCGGCGGAGCTGGGGGTGGACGTCCAGGCCGCGAAACGGGCCGGACTGCTCCACGACCTGGGCAAGTCCGTGGACCATGAGATGGAGGGTACCCATGTGGCCCTGGGCGTGGAATTCGCCCGGAAGTACAAGGAAAAAGAGGACATCATCCACGCCATCGAGGCCCACCACAACGATGTGGAGCCCAGGACCATCGTTGCCTGCCTGGTTCAGGCCGCGGACGCCATTTCCGCCGCCCGGCCCGGCGCCCGCCGCGAGAACCTGGAGAACTACATCAAGCGCCTGGAGCAGCTGGAGACCATCACCGGCTCCTATCCCGGCGTGGACAAGGCGTTTGCCATCCAGGCGGGCCGGGAGGTCCGGGTCATGGTGAAGCCCGAGCAGGTCAGCGAGGACCAGATGGTCATNCTGGCCCGGGATTTGGCCAAGAAAATCGAGGAGGAAATGGAATACCCCGGCCAGATCAAGGTCCATGTCCTCCGGGAGACCAAAGTGGTCGAGTACGCGAAATAAAAATTCCCTCCGCAACGGACTGCGGGGGACAAGAACGCAGGGAACGGAAAGCGGTCGTGATACATTCACTGCCGCTTTCTGTTTTTATCATCAGCGAAAGAAAGGATGTTGTTTCCCATGAGTGTTCAAAATCTCCTTAACACCCAGCCCCGGACAGACAGCCGCCCTGCCGCCGGACGGAGCAGGGCGGCAGGCGCTTCCTTCCAGGAGAAGCTGGTCCAAACCTCCGCCGTGGTTGAGGCGCCCCCCATCCATCTCCGTATGCCCACGGAAAACACCGTCTACTCCGGCGCTCACGCCGGGCGGAACAACACCATGCAGGAAATCTACNCGGAATACGCCGCGGACTCCACCCCGGAGGACCCCATTGTCCGCATCAGCGGCGTGTCGGACAGCGGGCCTTATGATTTCACCTGTCATATCAAAGACATCGACCCCTCCAACGCCTCCTACGCGGAATTGGCCGCCCTGTACGGTCATTTGGCAAAGACCGGCGCGCTCCAAAGCGCCCCGGGCGGAACCGTACTGCCCACCGGGCTGGAAACCGGCGATATCACAGAGCGGCGGGACTACCTCGGTATGATCGACCGCCACCAATACGACCCCCATTTTGGCGGTACCTGCAAAGCGCAGGCAGCCGAACTGCTGGCTTTGTACCAGCCTTACGCCTCCGAAGGCGGAACCTCCCGGAGCGCCTCCGCCCTAGACCACAGCGTTCTTATGAAAAACAACCTTCTTTCCGCGCTGGGTGATTTCAAGACCTCCACTCTGGAGCGGATGGAGAAGGCCAAGGAGAATGAGGAGGAGCAGCAGGCCTGGGAAAAGCTCCTGAAGTATCTGGACGCCTGGATCGAGTCCCTGCGGGAGGAGGCTGACGTCCGGAAGATTGCCAAGGCTCACGCCGCCCTGACGGCCCTTCAGGCCGACGCCGAGTCGGATCGCCCGGACCTTGGCGACTATCTCCTGGAACAGCTTCGAAACGTCATTGCCTGATGAAGATCCCCGGCGCGTACGCGCCGGGGATCTTTTCCCGCTCTATAGACGCACGCCGCGCAGCCAGGGCACCGCCCCCCATTGGATGCTTGCCAGCAGCGCAGGCAGCAGCCACAGGCTTCCCCCGGTCTTCCATATCACCCAGAGGATCAGCCCCGACAACGCCGCCGCCGCAACCGTCCCCGCCCAGCGGCCCGCCGCC
>NZ_CAJMXG010000144.1:0-7535 GCF_905219725.1 Oscillibacter sp. CU971 | reverse complement strand
CGTAGCCCTCGTGGCTCTCGCCGGGGGCGGGGACATAGGGCTCGCTGGGCGTGGTGGTCCCGCCGTTCGGGTTGTTGGGGTCCTCGGGATTCAGCGGGTCCTCCGGGTTCACCGGGGGCAGGCCGTTGTGGGCGGGACAGCCGCCGATGGGGTTTGTCTCCGAAATCTCGGTGATCTTTTCCAGGCTGCTGATGAGGTAGGCGTCGTCCTCCGCCTTGATGCTGGGGCCGTAGTCCTCCCGGACGTAGTCCAGATAGGCCCGCTGCTCCACCACCTCCAGGGGGCAGGACTCCGTGGCCAGGCAGTGGCCCTCGGTGCAGTAGGACACCACCTTGTGCGTGGTGCACTTCTCTGTGGGCCCGGTGCCCGACGCCACCGTAAACGTGCCGATTCGGCCTCCCCGGGGGTCCGCCTCACACGCCGCGGAGGGCAGCATACCGCTGTCCAGACAGACCCGGATGCTGGTCAGCCCCGTGGCGGGCTTGTTGTCAAAATCCTTNTCGGGCAGGTCAATGTGCAGGNGCTCCATGACCTTNTTCCACATGGTGATGGCGGGGTTGNCGCTGTAGCTGATGCGCTCCGGGTCCTCATAGCCCGTCCACACCGCCGCCACGTAGTAGGGCGTGAAGCCCACGAAGTAGCGGTCCTTGTTGTCGTTGGTGGTTCNGGTTTTTCCGGCGATNTGCATNCCGCCAAACCGGGCCTGTCCGCCGGTGCCGGAGGTCACGGCGTTTTTCAGCATGTCCGTCATGAGATAGGCGGTGGTTTCCTTCATGGCCACATGGCTTTCGCTCTCGTTTTCCAGCACCNTCACTTCCTNGCCGGTGGTGTTGTCGATGCGGGTGACCCGGACGTAGGTCCGGGGCTCGTTGTATACGCCGTTATTGGCAAAGCAGGCGTAGGCCGCCGCCATTTCCACGGTGTTCAATCCCCGGGTCAGGCCGCCCATGCCCAGGGCGCCCACCACCATGTCGTCCGCCACCAGACCCAGCCGCAGGTTCTCCGTGGCAAAGCGGTAGGCCTCCTCCACCCCCACGGACTGGAGGGCCTGGACGGCGATGGTGTTGATGGATTTCTGCACGCCGGTCCGCACCGTGGTGAAGCCGGTGTAGGTGTTGGGGGAGTTCTTGGGCCAGGGATTCCCGTTGAGCTCCTGAACCGGGTAGTTGTCAAAGACCGACCCCTGGGTGATGACTCCCGCGTCCAGGGCCGGGGCGTAGGCCGTCAGAGGCTTCATGGAGGAGCCCACCTGCCGCTTGGCCGTGGCGCAGTTCCAGCCCAGGTTTTCCTGCTTCTCCCCCACCTTGCCGACCATGGCCACGATGTCGGCGGTGNAGGGGTCCAGGATAGTGATGGCGGACTGAAGCTGCTGGCCGTTCCGGGAGGTCACGTCCAGGTTGCTCCGGTCCTCATAGACGCTCTCCGCCANGGCCTGGATCTTCGGGTCCAGGGTGGTGTAAATTCGATAGCCGCTGTTGTAGAGGCGGGTGTACGCCTCGTCCTTTGTGATGTTGTACTCCTTCTGCAGGTCCCGCACCACATCCTGGATCACCTTGTCCACAAACCAGGAGTTGATCTCCACCTTGNCCGCCACCTTCTCCACAATCTCCTTGGCGGAGGTGGACCCGTCGGCAAACTGGAGGACCTCCGCCTTGGCGGCCTCGGCCTGGGCCTTGGTGATATAGGGAAGCCCCGTTTCCGGGTTGATGACCTCCTCATTCGCCATCCGGTCCAGGATGGTCTCCTGGCGCTCCTTGTTCTTCTCCCGGGGGGTGACCGTGCTCCCATCCTCCCGGGTGTAGGTGATGTCGTACAGGGGCCCGTAAATCGAGGGGTTGTTGGTGATGGCGATGAGACAGGCGCTCTCCGCCAGGTCCAGGTCCTTGGCGTCCTTGCCGAAGTAGAACTGCGCCGCCGTCTGGACGCCGTGGCAGCCCTGGCCCAAATAGATGTCGTTCAGATACTGCTCCAAGATGAACTGCTTGGAGTAGTTCTTCTCGAACTCCAGGGCCCGGAAAATCTCCCGGACCTTCCGGTTGACATAGGGCATGTTGTCGTTGGTCATGTTTTTCAGCACCTGCTGGGTGATGNTGGANCCGCCGTAGCTGCCGTCCCCCAGAATCAGATCCTTCACCGCGCCCAGNGTCCGCCACCAGTCCACGCCCTCGTGCTGGAAAAAGCGGTGGTCCTCAATGGCCACGGCGGCCTGCCAGAGGTAGGGGGACATGTCCTTGAACTCCACCAGGATGCGGTTCTCTTCGCCGTGGATGCTCTTGAGCTCCTTCCAGTTCCCCGTCTCCTCATCCTGATAGTAGATAAAGGAGCTGAGGTTCATGGTGTAGTCCTCCGCCCGCACCGCCACGCTGGGGGTGACCACCGTGTCGATATACTCTTTAAAGAAATGCAGGCCGATCAGCGCCGTGCAGACGCCGACGATCAAAACCGTCCACAGCGTGATAAAGGTCCACTTCACGACCCCCAGGACGACGCCCAGGGCGGTGGGCCTCCTGCGCTTCCTGCGCCGCTGGGGCTGCTGGGGGTGCTCTCTTCTTCCGTGCTGCTCCAAAGTAACGAATACCTCCTTTGCCGGGGATACCGCCTCCGCCCTGCTTTTTGCGGCGAAGCGCGTCAAAGCCAGTTGTTTCCAGGGCTTCCAAAAATGTCCGGAGCCCCTTGTTTTCCATTGTACCATGCCCTGTCAATATTGAAAATGTCGGATTTCGCCGAAAAAAAGTTTCCGCACCGCATGGATTTATGGGTTTTGGGCAGACTAACTCCCACCGGCGCTGTCAACTTTTCGCCTTTTTCACGAATTCTACTCTTGCAATTGCCGTCGTTTCCGTGTAAAATACAGTTGAGCCCAGAAAAGGAGGCGCCCTGTATGAGTGAAGATTTCGGCCCCACCTTCCTGACCGTCACCGACGAGGAGGGGAAGGAGCTGGTTCTGGAGTTCATGGACGCTCTGGAACACAACGGACAGCTCTACCAAGCTTTCTTCCCCGCCGAGACCGAGGGGGAGGAGGACGACCCGGACNCCGGGCTGGTGATTTTAAAAGTCCTCCACGAGGACGGTGAGGACGTCCTTTCCACCCTGGACTCCGACGAGGAGCTGGAAGAGGTGTACGACCTCTTTATGGAGTCCCTGTTCGACGGCGAAGAGTAACTCCAAAACCACATACGGTAAAGTACCCTGCGGGGTGCGTGATAGATCTTTTTTTAACCCACATTTCGTTATAAGGGACGCTGGATCAGTGCGTGGTTCGCAGGCCTCCCGGCTGCCGTTCGCGGCTGGAAGTTGGAAGCGGTAAAGCGCGCTGGAGGCGACCCACCTGTCCATGAAGGTGCAGGTTATAACGGGGTCTACACGGCTCTCGCGGGGTACTATTATGCCCTGAGGGCCGTTTTCTTTTCCGCTTTCAGGAAAATTTCAGCCGGGCATGTTATGTTTGTTGTGCCATTCGAGTGTTATTTTAGCGGACCGGCCCGGAGATTTGATGAAAAAAACGTGAATTCTGGCGTTTTCTTTCCCGGAAAGGGATTTTAGGCTTGCACTTTGGCCCGCGTTCCGCTATAATAGGCAAGTGCGTAAAATCCAGCCCGTTCCCGTTCGGGCAAAAATTGTAACTGAAAACTTGAGAGGACTGAAACACAAATGAGCGCATCGAGAGAAAAGCAAAACCGCCAGGCCGCTTCCGGCCAGGCCGACCCCAAAACCGCCCGGGAGGCGCAGCAGCGCAGGGAGGAGAAGCGGACGAACCTCCTCTACGGCGTCATCGCCGCCGCCGTCCTGGTCGCGGTCATCGCCTCCTTCGTCTGGCGCAGCGACTTCATCCCCAAGACCACCACCGCCGCCACCATCGACGGGGAGAAGTACACCGCCGCTGAGGTGGAATACTATTATCAGACGGCCTACCGCAACTTCGTAAGCAACAGCNAGTATTCCTATTTCCTCAGCTATCTGGGACTGAACACCAACGCCACCTTGAAAAGCCAGTCCATCAACTCCACCGCTGCCGCCATGCTGGGCATTGAGCTGCCCGACGCGGACGCCGAGAGCGCGGAGGCCGATTCTGAAGCGGACCCCCTGGCTCCCACCGGCATGACCTGGCACGACTATTTCCTGGACGAAGCCCTGGATAACATGCGCGTCATCCAGACCGCCCTCAAGGCCGCCGAGGCCGAGGGCTTCCAGTACCCTGCCGGGGTCCAGGTCCAGTATGACGACAACATGGACGCCCTCAAGGCCGTAGCCGCCGCCAGCGGCATCTCCGTCAGCCAGTACCTGAAAGGCAACTTCGGCGCGGGCGTCACGGAGAAGGTTTACGGCGAGCAGCTGATGCGGGTCCTTCGCTACAGCGCCTACGCCGACGCCTATCAGGACAGCCTGACTTACTCCGACAGCGAGCTGGAGGAGGCCTACGGCGCTGACCGGAACACCTATGACCATGTGTCCTATGAGGTTGTCNCCTTNTCCGGCGCGGCGGAGAGCACCACCGACGACGAGGGCAACACCGTGGAGCCCACCGAGGAGGAAGCTGCCGCGGCTCTGGAGGCGGCTCAGGACCTCGCCCAGACCGTGCTGGACGGCTTCCAGGATGGCGGGGACCTGGAGGAGCTGGCCAACGAAAACGACGGCACCTACAGCAAAAACGAAAACGGCACCTACAGCGCCGGAAGCGTTATGAGCGAGTGGCTGTACGACAGCGCCCGGAAATCCGGCGACGCCTCCACCCTGGCGGACGGCACCGTTCAGTATGTGGTGGTCTTCCACGACCGCTTCCGGGACGAAAATCCCACCATTGACATTCGGCACATTCTGGTTTCCCTGGGAACCGGCTCCATCGCCGANNGCGAGGAGGGCTATGAGGACCAGCAGGCCCAGCTGAAAGCCGACGCCCACGCCAAGGCCGAGGAACTGCTGGCCCAGTGGCAGTCCGGCGAGGCCACCGAGGACTCCTTTGCCGCCCTGGCGCTGAAGGANTCCGCCGACGGCTCCAAGTACGACGGCGGCCTCTACACCGAGGTCTATCAGGGCCAGATGGTGACGGAATTCAACGACTGGTGCTTCGACACCGCCCGCCAGAGCGGCGACACCGGCGTGGTGGACACCCAGTACGGCTCCCACGTCATGTACTTCTCCGGCGTGAATGCGGCCCGCTGGCAGACCCAGGTCGCCGCCAATCTGCGGACTGAGGCTTACACCGCCTGGGAGGAGGATCTGGTGAAGGATGTCACCGTCCAGCGCAGCGAGTCCGGTTTGAAACACATCGGCTAATACCGCACAGCACTTAGGGGCCGGCAGACGCCGGCCCCTTTGCCTGATATATTACTTCCGAACTGAAAGGTCGGAAGTAATATGTGCCATGTTCTGCGGTTGCCGCTGTTTACAGCGGTGAGCAAAACGGCTTAAATCAAATGTATTATTTCCGAACTTNAAACTCGGAAATAGTACACATCAATGAAGAAAGAAGGAAATCTGCATGCTGGTTGGCACGCTGGTCAACACCGGCGCGGTGATTGCCGGGTCCCTGATCGGCCTCCTGTTGGGCAATATTCTGCCGGAGCGGCTGCGGGACACGGTAATGAAAGGCCTGGGCCTCTGCACCCTGTTCGTGGGCATTGATGGAATGCTGGGGGGCAGCAACGCTTTGATTGCCATTATCTCCATGGCCGTGGGCGCCGTCATTGGTGAGCTCTGCGACCTGGACGGGCATCTGAACCGCTTTGCGGAGGGCCTGGAGAAAAGCTTCAAGAAGGGCCGGGAGGGAGGCCCCTCCCTGGCGGAGGGCTTTGTGACGGCCTCCCTGGTCTTCTGCGTGGGGGCCATGACCATTNTGGGAGCCCTAAACGACGGCCTTACCGGAAATCATGAAATGCTGTTCACCAAGGCCACCCTGGACTTTGTGTCCTCCATCATTTTCGCCTCTTCCCTGGGCCTGGGCGTGATGCTGTCCGCCGCGGCAGTACTTACCATTGAGGGGGGAATCGCCTGCCTGGCCAGCCTGGTGGCTCCCATTCTCCAGCAGAACCCCAATACGGTCCCGGAAATGACGGTGGTGGGCTCGATACTGATTGTGGGAATCAGCTTGAACCTGCTGGGGGTTACGAAGGTGAAGGTGATGAACTACGTCCCGTCCATCTTTCTCCCCATTCTTCTCTGCCAGTTCATGTGAGGACTGTATAAAGAAACGCGCCGTGCCGGAGGGTAAGGCGTCATAAAGAAGTTAAGGGCAAGACAGGCCGCAGCGGTCTGTCTTGCCCTTTTATACTGTATAACCCACTATGACACTTTCGGGGAAAGTGCCCGTGGGGGGGGGGCAATAAAAAGGAATTTNTTTTTACAGTTTCAAAATAGCAATCAGCTCGTCTCCATCCATTTCTCCAGTTTCAACAAATCCAAACAAACGGTATAACTGACTGGCAATTCTATTTTCAGGTTCATAAGACAACCAGCAGTATTCCGATTTACCGCAGGGAAATGTTTTTACGAATTCCAATGCAAGTCTGACCGCTTCTTTGCCATAGCCCCTATTTTGATAATGACTATCTATCATCAATCGCCAGAGATTATAATTTCCTTTTGCTATCAATGGGGCGTCATACCAATAATCATCTGTATCAAAGCCAATCATTAAAAAACCAACCGGTGTATCATCCTCATATATTCCAAAAGGGAAAGCATATCCATTTCCGGTTATGGCGGTATAGGCTTCGATAATGCTGATGTCATTGCTTGCTACAAAATTTTTTTGCTTTTCAGAAACACAAAGTTTCAAAATATCCCATACGTTTTTCCCGGTTATCTTCTCCAGTCTCAGCATATTGATATCCTCGCGAATCCCGATTTGTCGATGAGTTCATTATAAAGCAACACCCTCTGAAAAGCAACTTCTTTCCAGAATGTGTTGGCTTCTTTACGGGAGTTACCCCGAGGGCAGGGGCGCGTTTTTTTGATTGCAACGACCTCCTTAGCGTAGTAAAATGAGGGCAGCAAAATAACGGGAGGAAACCGCTATGACTTTAATTTTAGGAATCTCAGCCGCCATAGGTATTCTGATTTATCTCTTGCACCGCCAAGGCTTTGCCGTAACAAAGAGCATCGCCGCCGTGTTGTTTGTATTTCAACTGGGAAAAAGAGGCGGCCGCGCCTCCCTGAACTCCTGCACCGGCTGGGTCCGGCATAGAGGCCGGTTCCGCGAAAGCCGGATTATGAAATTTTGCTTCGACTGCCGGCTGTCCAGCGGGGATGCGGAAGTCGTCCTGCTGGACAGCCAAAAGCGGGAGCTGCTTCGCTTAAACCGGCACCAGTCCGCAGGAGAACTCAAGTTAGATGGAACGGCACGGTATTATCTGCAATGGGAGTTTCATCGTGCTACCGGCATATGTGAGCTGCACTGGTAGCAGACCTTCTCCGTATAAAGCAAAAAATAAGACAGGCTACCGAAGTAACCTGTCTTATGTTGGCGCCACCTATCTTCCCGGGCCGTCGCCAGCCAAGTATTGTGGGCAGAAACGAGCTTAACTACCGTGTTCGG
>NZ_CAJMXG010000143.1:0-7543 GCF_905219725.1 Oscillibacter sp. CU971 | reverse complement strand
CCCTCCTCCTCCGACGGCGCGCCCCCCTTCCACCGGATCGATTGGCGGGCCTTCGGCCTGGACGGCGCGGGGGAGGCGGCGGCCTCCACCTACCACTGCGTAGAGGACGGCTGGTATCTCCAGCTGCCCGAGTCCTGGGTGGGCCGGGTGGAAACGGAGCGCAGCGGCGTGGGCGGCGACGCCAGCGTCACCTTCTACATGCTGAACGAGGAGGGCGTCCGGGACGCGGCCATTCTGCGCATCACCNCCCNCACCNGCACGGGCCGGGAAATCCGGGCCGCCCGGGGAAGCCGCTTCCCCCTCAGCCGCCAGTCCGACGTGATTTACACCGCCGAGCTGCCGGAGATCCCGCCCTGGGATCAGGCCATGACGGCGGAGGAGGTCCGGGGGGCCTTCAGCCTCATCGCCCGGGAGTGGATACCCGGGGACAACTGAGGCGCATACTGTTGAAAGGAACGGACGCCATGAAGAAAGTGTTGGTTTTAGAGGACGAGGCCAGCATCCGCGGCTTTATCGTCATCAACCTCCGCCGGGCCGGCTACCACGTCATNGAGGCCGAGAGCGGCGAGGAGGCCCTGGAACGCCTCCACGAGAACCCGGACGCCCGGGTGGCTTTGCTGGACATCATGCTGCCGGGCATCGACGGCTTCGAGGTCTGCCGCCGCATCCGGGCCACCAACAGCCGGATCGGCATCATCATGCTCACCGCCCGGTCCCAGGAGATGGACAAGGTGACGGGCCTCATGACCGGGGCCGACGACTACGTGACCAAGCCCTTCTCCCCGGCGGAGCTCACCGCCCGGGTGGATGCTCTGGTCCGCCGCTCCGGCGGAGAGGAGCCCCCCCAGGTCACCGGAGAGCTGAGCCAGCCCCCCTTCCTGCTGAACACCCGGAACCGGACCCTGGAAAAAAACGGCCAGCGGATCAAGCTGACCCAGGTGGAGTATTCCATCATGCGGGTCTTTATGGAAAACCCCGGCAAGGCCCTCTCCCGGGAGGAAATTCTGGACATGGTGTGGGGCCGGGACTACTTTGGGGAGCTNAAAATCGTGGACGTGAACATCCGCCGCCTCCGGCTGAAAATCGAGGACAATGTCCAGAACCCCGCCTATATCACCACGGTCTGGGGCTACGGCTACAAGNGGGGGCTGTGACGGTATGGAAGAACAGGTGATGGAAAAGGAGCAGCGGTGGAAATCCCTCCGCCTGCGGGGCCTGCGGCAGCGTTGGATTTTCAACTCCATCCTCCCCATCGGGACCCTGCTGGTGCTGGTGGTGACGCTGTTCTCCGCGGGCGTTTCCAACTACTACTACGGCACCATGCAAAAGGGCCTGGAAACCCGGGCCCAGGCCCTGGCCAACTCCTTCAACGAATACTTTATGGACAATGGCTTTTCCAGCTATTATCAAAAGGCCGTCCAGTCCGCCGAGAGCTTCGAGGATAAAAACCGCATCGAGCTCCAGTTCATCGGCTCCAGCGGGCGCATCCAGGTTTCCACCTCCGGGCTGACGGCGGGGACCTACCCGGGTACCGACGACATCCTTCAGGTCCTCCAGGAAAACAAGATGACCCCCACGCCCTACCAGGGCCGGGACCTGGAGACGGGGGAGGAAATCCTGGCCGTGTCCTGTCCCCTGACCGTCAACGGCCGGGTGGTGGGCGTCATGCGGCTGGTGACCTCCCTGCGGTCCGTGGATCAGCAGGTGATGTTCGTGGTCCTGGCGATTTTCCTCATCGCCCTGGTGTGCATGCTGCTGGTGGTGTTTTCCAACCTCCTCTTTATCAACAACNGGGTGGAGCCTGNGGCGGTGGTGACGGAGGCGGCCAAGCGCATCTCCGCCGGAAGCTACGGCACCCGGATCGAAAACAAGTACTCCGACGAGCTGGGGGAGCTGGTGGACAACATCAACGACATGTCCCTGAAAATCAGCCAGAATGAGAAAATGAAAAGCGAGTTTATCTCCTCCGTCTCCCACGAGCTCCGAACCCCCCTCACCGCCATCAACGGCTGGGGGGAGACTATTCTGGACGACGGCCTCACCGACGACCCCGANCAGCTCCGCCGGGGCATCCGGGTCATCGTCAACGAGTCCAGGCGCCTGTCCACCATGGTGGAGGAGCTGCTGGACTTCTCCAAGATGGAGGACGGGCGCTTCACCCTCCAAATCGAGGACGTGGACCTCCAGGCGGAGCTGGAGGACGCCATCTTCACCTATCAGGAGCTTTTCCGCCAGGACGGCATCGCCCTGGAGTACCACCCCGGCGACGGAGACCTGCTNCCCCTTATCCAGGGGGATTCGGAGCGCCTGAAGCAGGTATTCTGCAACGTATTGGACAACGCCGCCAAGCACGGCGGGGCGGGCAGGCGGATCACCGCCTCCGTGAACCAGGAGGGAGGGCACCAGGTGGTCCGCATCCGGGACTTCGGCCCCGGCATCCCGGAGGAGGAGCTGCCCTTCGTAAAGCAGAAATTCTATAAGGGCACCTCCCGGGCCCGGGGCAGCGGCATCGGCCTGGCGGTCTGCGACGAGATCATCGGCCTCCACGGCGGGACCTTCTCCATCGGCAACGCCGACGGCGGCGGGGCGGTGGTGACGATTAAACTGCCGGTCCGGGCTTAAAGAGGGGACTTCGTCCCCCCTTTAGATTCCCCCCACCAGTTTGCGGACTGGTGACGCCGCCCAAGGCGGCTGGAGTATCGGAATTTTTGCGACGCGCATGTCGTCGCAAAAATAATTTTAAATCAAACGGAAGTTTGATTTTTCCGCGAACCTATGTTAGACTCTATACCAACCCAACAGAAAGGAAACTTCATGGCAGAAGAAAACAAATCCTGCGCCTTCCGCACCAGCATCGGCGGACAGGCGCTTATCGAAGGCATTTTGATGCGGGGCCCGGAGAAACAGGCCATCGTGGTCCGGGACCAGGAGGGGAATCTGGTGGAAAAGGTGGAGCCCCTGCGCTTCATCAAGGACCGCTACCCCATTCTGGGCCTCCCCCTGATTCGGGGGACGGTGAACTTCCTGGACTCCATGGTGGGCGGCGTGAAGGCCCTGATGTACTCCGCCGACTTCTACCCCGAGGAGGAGGCGGCGAAGCCCTCCAAATTCGAGCTGTGGCTGGAAAAGCACCTCTCCAGCAAAAAGCTGGAAAGCGCCGTGGTGGCCCTGGCGGTGGTGCTGGGGGTGGGCATGTCCGTCTTTCTCTTCATGGTCCTGCCCACCCTGCTCACCGGGGGCATCCTGCACTTCTTCCCCGGCTTCCCCTTCTGGGGTCGGAATCTGGTGGAGGGGCTTTTGAAGGTGCTCATCTTCATGGCCTACCTGATTCTCTGCTCCCGGCAGAAGGACATCTACCGGGTCTTCCAGTACCACGGGGCGGAGCACAAGACCATCTTCTGCTATGAGGCGGGCCTGCCCCTGACGGTGGAAAACGTCCGGGTCCAGCCCCGGCACCATCCCCGGTGCGGCACCAGCTTCCTGTTTGTGGTCATCTGCGTGTCCATCATTTTCTCCAGCATCTTCTTCGGCATCTGGCCCATCACCAACGCCTGGCTGCGGACGGCGGTGCATCTTCTCCTGCTGCCCCTGGTGGTGGGGGTGACCTACGAGTTCAACCGCTGGGTGGGGCGGCACGTCCAGGAGAGCCTCCTGGCGAAAATCCTGACGGCCCCGGGCATGTGGATGCAGAATTTCACCACCAACGAGCCGGACGACGGCATGATCGAGTGCGCCATCCGATNCCTGGAATTGGTATTACCCTCTGAAAAAGGAAAAGACACATGGTAAAGGGGTGAGTTCCCTTGGCGATAACCTATAATGACCTGTATTTGGATGTCCGCCAGCGGCTCCGGGAGAGCGGCGTGGAGGCTTCCACCCTGGAGGCCCGGGAGCTGGTGTGCTTCGGCACCGGCAAGAGCCGGGAGGAGCTCCAGCGGGACAGCCGCCTCTACGCCTCTCCGGAGCGGGAGGCCCAGGTCCGGCGGCTGGTGGAGCGGCGCATGGCCGGGGAGCCGGTGGCCTACCTCATCGGCGAGTGGGAGTTCTACGGCCTCCCCCTGGACATCTCCCAGGACGTGCTCATCCCCCGGGCGGACACCGAGGTGCTGGCCGAACAGGCCATCGCCTACATACAGACGCTGGGGGAATGCCGGGTGCTGGACCTCTGCGCCGGCAGCGGCTGCGTGGGCCTGGCCATCGCCTCCCAGGCGCCCCAGGCCCGGGTGGTGCTGGGGGAAATCGACGACAGCGCCTTAAAAATCTGCCGCCAGAACATCCGGCGGAACAGCCTCTCCGCGCGGGTCATGCCCATTCAGATGGACGCCCGGGAAAAGCCCGCCCGCTCCCTGGGGGAGTTCCAGTGCATTGTCAGCAACCCGCCCTACATCCCCACGGGGGACATCGCCGGGCTGGAAGCCTCCGTCCGGGACTACGAACCCCATATGGCCCTGGACGGCGGGGCGGACGGCATGGACTTCTACCGCTCCATTGCAGAACAGTGGAAGGAGGCCCTGACCCCCGGCGGGCGGATCTACTNTGAGGTGGNCATCGGCCAGGCGGACGCGGTGCTCCGGCTGATGCGGAGCCAGGGCTTCGGCGATTTGCAGATCATCAAGGACCATCATAAAATCCCCAGAGTGGTGCTGGGCACCCTCTGCCAGGAAATCTGAACAGGAGGAATTGTTATGGAAAAGAGGCTCTATAAAATCAACCGGGGCAAGATGGTGGANGGCGTGTGCGGCGGCATCGCCGAATACTTCGGGCTGGACCCCACGCTGGTGCGGCTGGCCTGGATCATCTTCTCCGCCATGGGCTGCAGCGGCATCATCGCCTANATCCTCTGCGCCGCCATCTTCCCCCGGGAGCCGGAGGAATTCTGATTTGTGTTTTAGAAAGCATTTCATAAATTATCTATATATCTGTTCGGGAGGAAATCAGCATGGCAAAGGATNAAGCGCCCCAGCCCACCGCGGCTCCGGCGGCGGACAAGAAAAAAGCCATAGACAGCGCCATGAGNCAAATTGAGAAAATGTACGGCAAGGGCTCCATTATGCGCCTGGGGGACCGGACGGCCCTGAATGTGGAGGTCATCCCCACAGGCTCCCTGGCCTTGGACGTGGCTCTTGGCATCGGCGGGCTCCCNAAGGGGCGCATCATCGAGATCTACGGGCCGGAGTCCTCCGGCAAGACCACCCTGGCCCTCCATGTNGTGGCCGAGGCCCAGAAGCAGGGAGGCGAGGTGGCCTTCGTNGACGNGGNGCACGCTCTGGACCCCACCTATGCCCACGCTCTGGGGGTAAAGGTGGAGGACATGCTGATCTCCCAGCCGGACACCGGCGAACAGGCCCTGGAAATTACGGAGGCCCTGGTGCGCTCCGGGGCCATTGACGTCATTGTAGTGGACAGCGTGGCGGCCCTGGTGCCCCGGGCGGAGATTGAGGGCGAGATGGGCGACAGCTACGTGGGCCTCCACGCCCGGCTGATGAGCCAGGCCCTGCGGAAGCTGACGGGCGCCATCGGCAAAACCAACACCATCGTCATTTTCATCAACCAGCTCCGGGAAAAGGTGGGCGTTATGTATGGCAACCCGGAGGTCACTACCGGCGGCCGGGCGCTGAAGTTCTACGCCTCCGTCCGCATCGACGTGCGGCGGATCGAGGCCATCAAAAACGGCAGTGAGCTCATCGGCAACCGGACCCGGGCCAAGGTGGTAAAGAACAAAATGGCGCCCCCCTTCCGGGAGGCGGAGTTCGACATCATGTACGGCGAGGGCATCGTCCGGGAAAGCGAGCTCATCGACCTGGGCGTGAAGCTGGATCTGGTGCAGAAGGCGGGCTCCTGGTTCTCCATGGGCGAAACCCGCATCGGCCAGGGCCGGGAAGCGGCGAAGAAGTACCTCCAGGAAAACCCGGAGATCCGGGACCAGCTGGAGGCGGACATCCGCAAGAACTTCGACAAGCTCATGAGCAACCAGGCCCGGGCCGCCGCCAAGGCCGCCGGGCGGGCCGTGGACGTCAGCGCCGACGACTTCGACGACTCCGGCAACTGACCATGCGGGTAGAGCGAGTAGAGGCGTCGAAGCATAAAAAAGGCCGCGTCCTGGTCTTTCTGGGGGACGGGGCCTGTCTGAAAATCACGGAGCAGGAGCTGCTGGACTTCGGCCTCCGCTCCGGGGACGAGCTGGACGAGGAAACCCTGAAGCGGCTGAAGGAGGCCGCCGGAGTCTCCAACACCCGGGCGGCGGCGGCGGATCTCATCGGCAAGCGGGCCATGAGCCGCCGGGATCTGGAGCGGAAGCTCCAGGAGAAGGGGGCCAGCGAGACGGAGGCCCGCTACGCCGCCGAGTGGCTGGAGGCCATCGGGGCTCTGNACGACGCGGAATACGCCGCCGCCCTGGTCCGGCACTCTTCCCGGCTGGGCTACGGCCCCGNCCGGNTGCGGGAGNAGCTCTATGAAAAAGGCGTCCCCCGGGAGCTGTGGGAGGACGCGCTGGAGGAGCTTCCCGCCGACGGCGGGCAGGTGGACGCGTTTCTCCGAAGCAAGCTCCGGGGCCGCCCGCCGGACGAGAAGGAAAAGCGGCGGCTGACCAATGCGCTGCTGCGCCGGGGCTTCCCCTGGGGGGAGGTTAAGGCCGCCTGGAGGNGGCTGGGGGAGGAAATGCAAGAGGATTAAAAATCTTCTAACAGCTGTACCATGAGCTGTGCGCNAAAACGGACGCCGCTATGAAAAGCCGCGTCCCGCTGTTCCAGGGCCAAGGCCTGTATTTCATGCTGGAAATCGTCAGCCGCCTTTGGCTCCAGCGCGTTCAGCCGGCGCAGAATGCGCTCCTCTGCAACCGTATAGGGCGCTTCCATGGGCATCTTGCCCCGCAGGCTGGTGAGGTCACCATATTGAAGTGCCGTCAAGATATCAAACATAATTGCATCCTCCTATTCAGCATACCTTTAAGTAGTATTATAATCCTACTTAAAGGTATAGTCAAGAGGTTTTTATGAAAACAGTCATTTTATTGAAAGACAGGGTTTATCAGCTTCGGAAAGCGGAGGGTCTTACCCAGCATCAATTGGGGGAGATTTTAGGGCTTACAAGTAAATCCATCAGCATGTTGGAAAGTGGCGGGCGCAGTACTACCATTGACAAGCTGGTAATTCTGGCGGANCATTTCCATGTCTCCACAGACTATTTAGTAGGCATTACTGACGACCCCACATGGCGAGGGGACCCTGAGGGAATGGCCTGACCAGGGGGTCAGGCCCCACAGGGTGGTCTATCGATAGAAAGGCAGTCCCGGAAAAAGGCGGATATCCACCCCCTACCACCAGATTAGCGGCAGCGAAAAGAGGAGCTGGTCCATTCGACAACCACCAAAACCCCCGCTCAAACTACGCCGCGGGCAGAAGACATGCGTACCCGGAGGAAGCACCTCTTGCGCGACCCCCGTCCCACGTCCCCCCGCGGGGGCGATCCTTCTTTTTCTCTTTTGGACCGTGCACGGCCCGTTTTCTCTTTTTCTTCTGGAAGAAAAAGAGAAAATGGGGGGTGC
>NZ_CAJMXG010000142.1:0-7572 GCF_905219725.1 Oscillibacter sp. CU971 | reverse complement strand
AATTTCGTCGATTGTAATATCTGGCTGGGCTACGATCAGTTGGTCTATGCCCTGCAAATCTTCTTCCGTCAGGGCCGGTTTCCTTCCTCGCTGACTGGTTTGAAGTTCTACACTGTCGGTTTTATTCTTTTGTCCCGCTCAAACGATACACTGTGCTTGTACTCACCTGGAAACACTTTGCCACTGTCGGTGCATCGCGGGTCTGTTCATATGCCTCTACCAGTAGTTTTCGCGCCTCGTTGTGTAACATTGCTATCACCTTCTGATAACAATCTACACCTTAAATCAATATACTGATATTTTACTGGATTGCTATAAATTGCTATAAATTATAGAATCCACCATCTTGTCAAGGCGGGGGGAAATTGCTATAATCTGCACATAACAGCAGTNTCCTGGGCGGCGGCATTCCCGGCCAGGACGCAGAAAAGAGAGGACGCTCCCTATGCGCATCAAACAACGAGTTTTATCCCTGCTGCTGGCCGGGGCGCTGCTGGTCCCCGGGCTTCCGGCGGCGGAGGCCGCCTGGGGCGGCGCGGACCTGGGCGGCATCTCNGCCACGGTCCGGGTGGACTGGCCCCAGACCCTGGAGGCCCTCCGGGATCGGAGGGTCCGGGCGGAGCTGTACCAGGAGGGCCGTTCCCTGGGAACGCTGGACCTGACGGAGGAAGACGGCCGGGCGGACCTGGGCGGCTATCCCGCCGTTGTGGCCCTGCGGAACCAGGACGGCGGAGAGCTGGGCGGCGGAAGATGGCCCGGCTATCTGGACATNTCCGTCTCCGGCCTGCCCCAGGGGAANTACACNCNGGAATTTACCGGGGNCGGCTACGCGGACTGCCGCCAGGAGCTGACCATTGACCGCTATTCCCAGCATGTCACCCTGGGCACGGCGGACGCCTCCTTCACCCTGGGGGACGTGGACGGCGACGGCCGGGTCAGCAGCCGGGACCGGGAGGAGCTGGCGGAGGCCCTGGGCTCCGCCGGCCGCNGGGACCTGGAGCGCTATGACCTGAACGGCGACGGCGTGGTGGACGTGTACGACCTGGCCATCGTCAGCCGGAACCGGAACGCCGAGGGCCGCCCGGAGGTCCGGGACACNACCCTCCTGGCCCCGCCGGTGGAGGAGGTCCGCCTGGGGGAGGGGGCCAGCCTGTCCTCCGGCATCCTGGAAGACCTGTTCCGGAATAACGGCCAGACCGTCACCCTCTCCGGCATGCCCTTGGAGCTGGCCGTCTCCCTGGCGGAGCCGGTGGAGATGGAGGAGATCCGGATCGTCTCCCCCGAGGGGCCCGAGGCCATGCGGGAGGGCTCCGTAGCCGTGACTTATGAGGACGGAAGCGGGGAAACCATCCCCNTCGACNNCTCCCTGCCCGAGGGGATTCGCGCCATCGGCCCCGTGGAGGGCAGCAGCGTGGTGAAGATCTCCCTGGGCCGCCGGGTGGCGGTAAAGGAGATCGTCATCACCGTCACCCGCACCGAGGGCGGGGACTATACCACCGTGGAATCCATCCAGTTCCTCCGGGAGATCATCCCGGAGCGGCCCTCCGCTGCCGGCGGCGTGGTGCGGAACCTCACCGCCGCCGCCGGAAGCGAGAAGGTCAGCCTCCGCTGGAGCGAGGTGCCCAACGTCTCCGGCTACCGGGTGGACTACTGGCTCCAGGACGGCAGCGCCAGCCGCCGCTCTTTGCGGGTGGACGTGCCCCGGGCGGAGGTCACGGGGCTGGAGAATCTGAAAACCTATCTGTTCACCGTCACCCCCGTGGACGGCGCCTGGGAGGGGACGGCCTGTGACCCCGTGTCCGCCACGCCCCAGCCCGCCCGGGCTCCCAGCGCGCCGGACATGGTGAGCGTAAGCTCCCTGGACAGCGCCCTGTCCGTGGGCTGGAAGGCGGCGGAGAACGCCACCTTCTATGAGGTCTATTACAAGGCCGAGGATGAGTCCGGCTACCGCCAGTGGGGCGGCCGCCTCAGCAATACCAGCACGGTTATTACGGACCTGACCAACGATGTCACCTATTCCATCTACATCCAGGCGGGGAACAGCGTGGGGGTCAGCGGGCCCTCCCGCACCGCCCTGGGAACCCCCAACGCCGTGGATTACTCCCGCCCGGAGGGCATCCCCACCGAGGGCGTTCTGGACTGGCAGGACATCGAAGAGGTGTGGCTGGCGAATCCCAAGAATGTCTCTCCCACCGCCTATCCCGCAAGCAAGCCCTTCCAGCCGGAGTTTATGGCCGACGGCGATTTCAGCACCCACTGGACGTCCCACTCCTACAACGACGGCAACTGGTGGGACGGGAAGCAGGTCCTGGCCTCCTTCAGCCGGCCCGTGGACCTCAGCAGCGTCATCTGGGTCCCCCGGCTGGACGGAAGCTATCCCAACAACCTCCGGCTCTACACCGTCACCGTCTGGCGCCAGGGCGACAATTTGAACGGCCCCGGCACCCTGGTGTCGCCGAATCCCCTTCAGGGGGGCAGCGCTTCCGACCATAACACCTGGCTGAGCGTGGGGAACAACCCCGCCGTGACGAAGTTTGCCGTGCTGCCCTTCGAGCCGGTGACGGACGTGGTGAAGATCGCCGTTACCATCGAGCAGACGGCCTACACGGCGGTAAGCCTGTCGGAGCTGATGTTTATGGAGTACGATCCGGCCCGCTGCCTGCCGGACAACNTCGCGGCCCTCTTCTCCGGCGAACTGCGGACCGTCCTGCGCCCCGGCGTCACCCAGGCGGACATCCAGGCCCTCCGGCAGCGGCTGGAGAGCGGCGAGCGGAACTATTACATGAACCTGGACACCCTGGCGGACGAGCTGGACCTGGCGGAGGAGCTGCTGCGGAGCGGGACCNCCTCCGGCGTGGTGCAAAGCGGCGTCCAGTCCCGCAGCGCCGGAGCGGACGCGAAGTACCAGCAGAGCGGCAGCGACCTCCAGCCCCTGGGCGTGGCCGCCGGGGCGGGGCAGGAGCTGACCATCTACGCCTCNGGCATCCCGGCGGGACAGAAGCTGACGGTTTACGCCAGCCAGTTCAACGCCGAGGCCTCCGCCTGGCGGGCGGAGATCGGAGCGCTGTCCAACGGGCGGAATGTGCTGACGGTTCCCCAGATCGGCAGCCAGAACACCCCCCGGGGCGGNAGCCTGTATCTGACCTACGGCGGCGCGAATCCCGAGGGCATCCGCCTCCACATCCGCCGGGGAACGNACATCCCGGNGCTGGAGCTGGCGGATTGGCATACCTGGAACGACGGCCAGCGGAGAACGGAGCTGGGCCGNTACGTGGACGAGCTGGAAGCCTATGCCGCCGGTCTGGCGGGAGACGCGCAGACGAACTTCCGCAACGTTACGGAGATTTCCACCCCCACCATGCTGCTCTCCCTGCCCGCGGCGGCGGTGCAAAGCGGCGCGGGCCGGAGCCGGGCGGAGCGGATNGAGACCCTGTACCNGGCCGTCCTGGCCTGGGAGGACGTGATGCACATCTGCAAAACCACCCAGGGCATCGACAAGACCTACGCCCAAAACGACATGCGGACCCGCCAGAACATCCGCTGCATGCAGATGTTCGCGGGAGCGTTCATGTACGCGGCGGGGAACCACATCGGCATTGGCTACGGCTCCTGCGCCGGCATGGCCTGCGGCAAGCCCATCAGCTCCATGGGGGCCTCCGACACGGCGAACCNGCTCTTCGGCTGGGGCATCGCCCACGAAATCGGCCACAACATGGATAAGCTGGGCAAAGCTGAAATCACCAACAACCTCTATGCCCTGATGGTCCAGACCTACGACGGGAAGCAGAACACCCTGGCCTCCCGCCTGGAGAAGAGCGGAAAATACCCGGGCATTTTCACAAAGACCGCCCAGGGCCTCCCCGGCGACTCCAACGACGTGTTCGTCCAGCTGGGGCTCTATTGGCAGCTCCACCTGGCCTATGACGGCGGGGACAAGCCCATGGACTTCTACAACCGCTTCTTCAAGGCCTGGAAGGCGGGGACCTATTTCGGCGGCGAAACCAATTATCAGGACCGGGTGGCCCGCACCGCCTCGGCGGTTGCGAACCGGAATCTGACGGAGTTCTTCACCCGCTGGGGCATGACCCTCNGCGACGGCACCAAGGCGGCGCTGGCGAAGCTCCCGGAGGAGACCCGGGCCCTCTGGTANCTCAGCGATCAAAGCCGCNGGGACCGGCTGGCAGGGGTTTCCCAGGGCCAGGGAACCGTCTCCCTGACAGCGGCTCTGGAGGGGGAGAAGGCGGTCAAGCTGACCATCACCTCCTCCGTCACCCAGGGGAAGGTCCAGGGCTATGAGATCCTCCGCAACGGCNTTCCCNTCGCCTCCANTACGGNGGCCGTCTATACGGATACCATCGGCTCCGCCAACCACCGGACCTTTNCCTACAGCGTCCGGGCCTATGACACCCTGGGGAACCGCATTGCCGAGGCCTCGGNCCCGGAGCTGCGGATTGCCTACGACAAAACCGTCCCGGCGGACGCCTATGACATTTCCCGGAACGGGACCACCGTTACCTTTACTATGANGGAGGAAACCCCGGTTTCCGGCTTGAAGCTGACANGGGTCCCCGNGTCGGGTAAATTCACCGTCACCGTCACGGATAAGGACGGAAAAACCACCACTGCCCGCTCCGGCGACTTCGGCCAGGGAAACCAGGCCGTGGACGACAAGAGCAGCTACCTGACCTATTTCCAGAAGCCCGGCGCGGAGGCGGCGGACACCCGCATTTGGACCTACGACGCCAAGACCGTTACCGTCACCGGCGTCCCGGAGAATGTGGCTCCCCAGCTCATCAGCTACGCCGGGGACGACGTGGCCTTCCTGGAGAACGGGGCCGTGGGCGTATTGTCCAAGGCGTACCGCTACGGCACGGAGGCCGGGCAGGTCATCCCCGCCGGGACGCTGATTGTCACCGGCACCTACCGGGGCGACCCGGCCTATCAGACGGTGAAGATCGAGGGCCGGTTCACCCGGACCGTCCTCACCGGAGAGGCGGAGGAGGTTCAGACTACCACCGAATCCCGCTGGCTGGACGGCAGGGCCCTGCTTTTCGCGGAGATTCCCGCCGACGGCAAGGTCTGCGACATCAGCGACGGCCTCTTCATCTTCATCCCCAACGTCCAGAAGGAGGCGGAGCTCCAGGGCGGGACCAGCGCGTGCAACGCCGCCAGCCTCCTGCCCGCCCAGATGCGGGCGGTGCTCTCCCGGACGGACAAGCCCACCCTGGCGGAGAGCCAGCGGGTAACGGCGGAGACTCTTTGGATCAACACCCCCGGCGGGGAGGACCTGCCGGCCATCGAATTGGAGGAAGGCGAATGAAGCGTATTGTATCCGGCCTTCTGGCCCTGTGCCTGCTCTGCGCCCTGCCGGTGACGGCGGCGGCCCGGGGCAATCCGACCCTCTTCTGCCGGGAGCGGGACGGCGAGGTCCGCCTCACCCTGGAGGGCCTGGACCGCCAGGTCTGCGCCCTCCAGCTGGAGCTGGCTTTAGAGGGGGAGTGCCCCGACGCCCGCTTTGCGTCCGGGCTTCGGGAGGCCTACAGCCCGGACTGCCATGTGGAGGCGGACCGGGATGAAACCGTTGTGACCATCTACCTGGTGGCGGNNGACGAGCCCCTGTCGGGNCGGTCCCTGGACNTGGGGACGCTGACGCCGGGGAGCGCCTTCCGCCTCCCCGCCCGGGCGGAATTGCTGCTGCTGGACCGGAGCCTCCAGCCCATCTTCGAGGGACGGATTTCCCTGGAGGCGGATCGAGACGAGCCCNACCCNGTCCAGAGCGTCCTGGCGTTCCAGGACGTGCGGCCGGGGGACTGGTGCTATGACGCGGTGCGCTACGTCTTTGAGGCGGGGCTGATGAACGGCACCGCCGCCGACACGTTCACTCCCAACGCCTCCACCACACGGGGGCAGATCGTGGCCANTCTCTACCGGCTGGAGGGCTCTCCCGCCCCCGTTCAGGGGAATGCCGATTNCTCCTTTATCCTCGTGGGGGGTGAGCCCGCCGGGCAGACCACCTTCAGCGACGTGGCCCCCGGGGCCTATTACGCCGCCGCCGTCTCCTGGGCCTCGGCGGGCGGCATCGTCAACGGCTACGGAGACGGGACGTTCCGGCCCAATAACCTCATCACCCGGGAGCAGCTGGCGGCGTTTTTGTATCGCTATGCCTCTCAAAAGGGGCGGGACNTGTCCGGCCGGACGGCGCTNAACGCCTTTGCCGACGCGGGACAGGTTGCCTCCTATGCCGTGGAGCCCTTGAGCTGGGCCGTGTCGGCGGGCCTGGTCAACGGCGTTTCCGCCGATACCCTGTCCCCCAGGGGGAACGCCAGCCGGGCCCAGGTAGCGGTGATCCTCAGCCGCTTCGTGCAGAACGTNCGCTGAGAGGTTTAGAAAAAAGAGAACCGGCGGACCGTTTCGGTCCGCCGGTTTTTTGCTTGGCAGGAAAAGCCCTTACCGCATGAGGTAACCCTTGGATTGCAGCTCCAGCTGCAAAGCCTCCGCGTGGCGGCTGTCCCGGGTTTCCAGCACCATGGTGACGATACAGGCCCCCACGTCGGAGTCCTTGTCCTCCCGGTTGTGGTTGACGCTGATGATGTTGGCCCCGCTGTCCGACACCACCTGGAGCATCCGCAGAAGGCTTCCCGGCTTATCCTCCACCTTGGTGGTCAGCTCCACCAGGCGGCCCGCCTTGGAAAGGCCCTTGGTGATGATGCGGGAGAGGGTGGTCACGTCCACGTTGCCGCCGGAGACCAGGCAGACGGTTTTCCGCCCCTCGGTCTTCACCTTGCCGAACATGCAGGCGGCCACCGGGGTGGCCCCGGCCCCCTCCGCCACGGTCTTCTGCTCCTCCATCAGCGCCAGAATGGCGGAGGCGATCTCATCCTCCGTGACGGTGACCACCTCGTCCACGTATTCCTTGCAGAGGGCGAAAGTCAGGTCCCCGGGCCGCTTTACGGCGATGCCGTCGGCGATGGTGGCTACGCCGGANAGCTCCGTGGGNTCCCCGGCGTGAAGGGAGAGGTACATGGAAGGGGCCCCCGCCGCCTGGACGCCGATAACCCGGCAGTCCGGCTTCCGCTGCTTCACGGCGTAGGCCACGCCGCTGATGAGCCCGCCGCCGCCGATGGGGACCACCACCTGCTCCACCTCCGGCAGCTGTTCCAGGATTTCCAGGCCGATGGTGCCCTGCCCGGCGATGACGAACGGGTCGTTGAAGGGGTGGGCGAAGGTATAGCCCTCCTCCCGGCAGAGGCGCTGGGCCTCCTCCGCCGCGTCGTCGTATACGCCGGGGACCAGCACCACCTGGGCGCCGTAGCCTTTCGTGGCCTCCACCTTGCTGATGGGGGCCCCGGCGGGCATGCAGATGACGGAGGGGATGCCCAGCCGGGCGGCGGACAGGGCGATGCCCTGGGCGTGGTTCCCGGCGGAGCAGGCGATGACGCCCTTCTCCGCCTCCTCCGGCGTCAGGGATCGGATTTTGTTGAAGGCCCCCCGGAGCTTAAAGGAGCCGGTGAGCTGCAAGTTCTCCGCCTTGATGTAGAGGTCCCGGCCCAGCCTGGGGGCGGGGTGGAGGGG
>NZ_CAJMXG010000141.1:0-7638 GCF_905219725.1 Oscillibacter sp. CU971 | reverse complement strand
GTCTTCGGGGGCTTCGGGGGCTTCCGGCTCTCCGGCGTCTCCGGCGTCTCCGGCGGAGTCCCCGGCATCCCCGGAGGGCTCCGCGTCCTGGCGGGGTTCCTCCGCCTTTGCCTGGGGCGGCGGCTCCGGGCCCGGCTGGGCCAGGGCGGGTATAACGCACAGCGGCAGCGCCAGGGCCAGCGTCAGCAGCAGCGCAATCCATTGCTTTTTCATGGGGTCCTCCTTACAAATATGTATGGTTTCCATTCGCCCAGGGATGGGAGCGCCTCCGCTCCAGGGGCGTTTTTTCTTGTTATACACCTTCCACCTGGGGGAAGGTCAAGAAAAAGTTTCAGAATTCTCCGCGATTCTCAAACTGCCGTGCTTGACGATTTCCAGCTTGGCGGCCAGCTCCTCCCGGTGGAGCGCCCGGTCCTCCGGGCAGAGCATGGCGTCCATACAGGCGCTGCCCAGGGCCGCCATCAGAAGGCAGAAGACGATGCGCCCATACTCCGGGCTGGGGTCCCGGAGGCCGGAGAGGTCCGTCAGGTCCCAGATGCCGTCCAGCAGCCGCTGGCCCGGCCGGGTGGGGAGGAACTTTTGAATGTCCAGCCCCTGGTTATTTCGAACGAAATTCATCCACCGTTCCATCATGGGGTCCAGGGCCGTCTCCTGCGCGGTAAAGCGGTCGAAGCAGTCCAGCTGCGCCTGGAAGATGTCCCCNCCATTNGCCTTCAAAATCCGGCGGTATTCCTCTTTAATGTGGTTCCGCACCTCCTCCAGGAGGTAGGCGAACAGGTCCTCCTTATCGGAGAAGTACTGGTAAAAGCTCCCCCGTGGGATACCCGCCCGGCGGACAATCTGATTGACGGAGACGTCGGTGAAGCGGGCCCCGGCGAACTCCGCCCAAGCGGCGTCGAGAAAGCGACGCCGCTTTTCCTCCGGCAGCCGGAGGAAGGTCTCTGTACACATATGAATCCCCCATAGCAAAAATGACACCCTGTCATTTTGTGACAAGCTGTCACTTATTATAGTCAGGGCTAACGGCCCTGTCAACCGTTTTGTGCTTCCGGGGACGTTAAGTTTCTGTGAATAAAGAAGGGTTGGGGCCGTCCCTTCCGGGACGGCCCCTGGCCCTCAATATCGCGTCTCCAGCCGCTTGTAAATCAGGATGCCGGCCGTAAACTCTACCAGCAGGAACGCCGCCAGGAAATAGATCAGCAGCTCCGCCGCCTCCTCCGGCACCNCGCCCAGCTTCTCCAGAATAGNGAAGACCACGATGGCGGCGCAGGCCAGCAGCATCCCCAGGACATAGGCATAGCGCCCGGATCGGTCCCGGAGCATGGATTTCCGCTCGTNCCGGAGCTCGATCTGCTCCTCCTCAAAGTGCTTTTGGCAAGAGTCGGCGGTTTCCAGCTTTGTCCATTTGACGTACTTGTAGACCTGCATGACGCCGGGGCCGGTAAAGGCCCCGAAAAAGCCGCAGAACAGGCTGTCCAGGGGCGTTTC
The DNA here is from genome assembly GCF_905219725.1 of Oscillibacter sp. CU971. Classification (NCBI taxonomy): domain Bacteria; kingdom Bacillati; phylum Bacillota; class Clostridia; order Eubacteriales; family Oscillospiraceae; genus Oscillibacter; species Oscillibacter sp. CU971. Next base: position 6,150 of record NZ_CAJMXG010000141.1, on the reverse strand, counting down.
CAGCAGCAGCGCCGCCAGCAGGAACAGGATTCCCCCGGCAATCATGCCCAGGNCGAACCAGAGTTCCCTCTNCTTCATAGCATATCCTTCCTTTCGTGAATGAAAATCTCCTCAATGGGAAGTCCAAAGAAATCGGAAATGGTAAAGGCCAGTTCCAGCGACGGGCTGTAGCGCCNGGTCTCGATGGAGCTGNCGGTCTGCCGGGAAACCCGGATGGCCCTGGCGAATTCTTCCTGCCGCAGCCCCCGGCCTTTCCGCAGCTCTTCCACGCGGTTCTTCATAGCCGCCTCCTTTCGCGTAAAGGTCCCTNTACAAACAAGAACGGCCGTCTNCTGATATGTAAAGCTCCCTTTACCAATAAACTACCACAGCCCGGGCGATTTGTCAAGGGTCCTTTACATAAATTTTCCCCGCCTTGCAATTTTCCCGGCCCTGTAGTATCATAGAGAAACTGCTGAACGGAAAAGGGGACCGCCCATGAAACGAATTTTCCCCGCCCTCTGCGCCCTGCTGCTTCTGACCGCCTGCGGCCCGGACCTGCCGCCGGAGGATTCGGAAAGGCCGCAAATCGTCGCCACCGTCTTCCCGGCCTATGACTTCGCCCGCTCCGCCGCCGGGGAGCTGGCGGACGTGACGCTGCTGCTGCCCCCCGGGGCGGAGAGCCATTCCTATGAGCCCACCCCGGCGGACATCCTCCGGGTCCAGCGCTGCGACCTCTTCATTTACCTGGGCGGCGAGTCCGACGCCTGGGTGGATACCATCCTCTCCGCCATCGAGCCCCGGGGGGACGTGCTGCGGATGATTGACTGCGTGGACCTTCTGGAGGAGGAGACCGTGGAGGGGATGCAGGGGGGCCATGACCATGAGGAGGGCCACGATCACCTGGGTGAGGTGCTGAGCATGGACGAGCATGTCTGGACCGCCCCCCGGAACGCCGCCGCCGTCACCCGGATTATCGGGCAGCGGCTGGCCCTCCTGGACCGGTCGAACGGGGAGGCTTACGCCGCCGGAGCCGAGGCCTACGCCCTGGAGCTGGAGGAGCTGGACCGGGACTTCGCCGCCTTCTTCGACACTCTGCCGGACCGGACCATCGTCTTTGNAGACCGCTTCCCTTTGCTGTATTTCGCGGAGGCCTATGATCTGGACTACTACGCCGCCTTTCCCGGCTGCGNGGCNCAGACGGAGCCCTCGGCGGCTACGGTGGCTTTTCTGACAAGGAAGGTCCGGGAAGAGGGCCTGCCCGCCGTCTGGTATATCGAGTTTTCCAACCACCTGGTGGCGGACAGCATCGCCGAGNCCGCCGGGGTGGAGACGGCCCAGTTCCACACCTGCCACAACGTAAGCCGGGCNGACCTGGAGGCGGGGGCCACCTGCCTCTCCCTGATGCGGGCCAACCTGGAGGCCCTGCGGGAACACATGTGATGTTTAGAACGTACCGATTATGAAAAGGAGGACGCCGCATGGACAACGCCTTTGACTTCCTGACCCTGGAGTTTTTCACCCGGGNGGCGGTGTTTCCCGGAAGCCTGGGGACCTTCCGCTACCGCTTCCAGCGCACCGGCTGGATGGGAGACGGGGAGATCCAGGCGTGGGTGTACGAGAACGTCTGCTTTGAGCTGGCGAAGAACACGGAGACGGAGACCTTTCCCNGGACGGAGGAGGGCGTCACCGCCTTAAAGGCTTGGCTGGGCCAAAAGCTGGCGGAACGGGGGACGGAGCCCTACCGGATTCCCTACCCGCCGGAAACGGAATAGGAAACAGGCGGCCCTCCTTTCAGGAGGGCCNCCTGTCCGTTCAGCCGGTTTTTCTGCCGCGCAGCCGCAGGCAGGTTATTTAATGTAGTATACCCGGCCGTCCTTCCGCGCCGCCGCCTTGGGCGTCTCGCCCTCCGCGTAGCCCAGGGCACAGTGGCCGATGCCCTCATAGTCCTCCTCAATGCCCAGGGACTTCAGCAGCTCCTTTCCCCAGGGCGTTTCAAACTCCTCCTTCGCCCGGTGAATCCAGCAGCTCCCCACGCCCAGGGCATGGGCCGCCACCATCAGGTTCTCCNTGACCACGCTGCCGTCGTAGACCCGGTTGGGCCAATCCTTTTTCGCCAGGACGATCAGCATGGCGGGCGCGCCGTAGAAGGGGTCAAAGCCCGCCTCCCAGCCGCCGATTTCGCAGTTCATCCGCACAATTTTGTCCCGGAGCGCCTGATCGGTCACCTGGATGATGATGGTGTTCTGCTGGCCCTTCCCGCTGGGGGCGTAAAGCCCCGCCTCGATGATCTGGTCCAGAATCTCCTGGGGCACCATGTCCGCCTTGTATTTGCGGACGCTTCTCCGGTTCCTGAGCTGTTCCAACACGTTTTCCAACGCCGGACCCTCCTTTATTAATTTATGAATTGGAAGCATAACTTCATCATACCATCTCTTGGGCCGGAAGTCCATACCGGGGCCCTTGCCAGGGCCTCCCTTTTGTGGTATACTGCTCTCAATTTTCAACCGCAGAAAAGGAGGAAGGCCATGTTTACCGGCTTTACCGACGAGACGGTGGACTTCATGTGGGGCATCCGCTTTAACAACGAGCGGGCCTGGTTCGAGGCCCACAAGGAGATCTATCTGCATCACTTCTACCGCCCCATGCAGGCCCTGGGGGCGGAGATTTACGCCNTNANCCGNGACAAGCGCCCGGACTACGACCTCNTCAACAAGGTCACCCGCATNTACCGGGACGCCCGCCGCCTCCACGGCCGGGGGCCTTACAAGGAAAGCCTGTGGTTTTCTGTGGAGGAGCCCGCGGAGCAGTGGACGGCCAAGCCCACCTTTTGGTTTGAGCTGATGCCGGAGAGCTGGACCTACGGCATGGGGTATTACCTCCCCAAGGCCCTGACCATGGCGAAGCTCCGGGCCCGGCTGGACCGGGACCCCAAGACCATGGAGGCCCTGACCCGGGCCCTGGAAAAGCAGGAGGAATTCCAGCTGGAGACGGAGGCCTACAAGCGGTCCAAGGGCCCGGCCCCCTCGGCGCTGCTGGAGCCCTGGTATCAGGCGAAGTCCTTTGTGATCCGCCACGAGGAGAAGCTGACGGAGGACCTGTTTTCCCGGGCGATTGNGGACCGGCTGAAGCGGGGGTATGAATTTTTGCTGCCCTACTATGATTACTTCGTAACGCTGGACGGGGACCCGGACCCTCGGGAAGCGGGCTGAGACGGCCCGGGGCCCCGTGGCTCCGCCGCGGCTTCCTTGAAACAGGGGAATAGGGAACAGGGCCAGCCTTTCAGCCGGCCCTGTTCCCTATTGTTTGGAAGATTGGATGAAAAGAAGTTTTGTCTCTTGCAAGTATTAAGATACAGGAGAGTTGTTAAGGAAACCAGCATCAATTGTTACAAAAGTCTTAAATCTTATGTCAACCAAATTCGCGGGACGCCGGCCGAGAAACTTGGATATATTTTCCAGTGAACCGGAGAGCCTATATCTGAAATGGCGCGGAAAATCNCTCCCAGGCTTNCCGCGCGCACGGCCCGGTCAATGAACGCGGCTGCGCAGGCCGGCGAAAAAATCGGACAGAACCTGCCGGCACTCTTCCTCCAGCACGCCGCCCACCAGGGCGGGGGAGTGGGGGAAGTCCTCCATAAAGAGATTGGTCACGCCGCCGCAGGCCCCGAAGGCCGGGTCCCGGGCCCCGAACCAGACCCGGCCGACGCGGGCGTTGAGAATAGCCCCGGCGCACATGGGACAGGGCTCCAGAGTGACATAGAGCTCGCANTCGTCCAGCCGCCAGGAGCCCAGGGCCGCGTTGGCCTGGGCGATGGCCTCCATTTCGGCGTGGGAGGCGGCGGAGCGCGTTTCCTCCCGGCGGTTCCGCCCCCGGCCCACTACCACGCCCTCCCGGACGACGACGCAGCCCACGGGAACCTCCCCGGCGGCGGCGGCCTCCCGGGCCAGGGCCAGGGCCTGTCTCATAAAAATTTCCTGCATGGGGGACCCTCCTGTATGAAAACTGGCATATTTGTCCAGACTCGCCATATAAAGTATTATACAGGAGGGACAACGCTATGAAAACCACTTTCTTGAAAAAAACCCGGCAGGACCCGGAGCTGCTGGCCCTGAAAGAGGAGCTCCAGAGCGCCAGGGGGGATTTGTCCCTGGCTTACCGGCGGTTCGACCAGGCGGTGGACCCGGAGCTGGTGGAGTCCTGCATCTATCAGATCAAGGCGGAAAAGGCCCGGTGCAATTACCTCATCCGGGCCATCAAGGAGCGGAGCCCGGAGAGCTTCCTGCCCCGGCTGGAGGGCGAAGCGGCATGGACTTGAATCAGAAGATCATCGCCGCTCTGCTGGCGGGGTTTTTCTTCATCGCCCTGCTGCGGGTGTTCAGCGCGCCGCTGAAGCTGGCGGTGAAGGTGCTGGCAAACACCCTGCTGGGCTTTCTGGCTCTCTGGGCGGTGAACGCCACCGCCGGAGTGACGGGCATCGCCCTGGGGATCAACGTCTGGAACGCCCTGGTGATCGGAGTGCTGGGGCTTCCGGGCTTTGTCCTGCTGCTGCTGGTGCAGTGGGTGCTGTAGAAATACATAGGCCGGTCCCTCCGGGGCCGGTTTTTTGTTTCTTGTACCTTTCGTGTGGATGAATTGAAACACCGGCGGTTTTGCGAGCCGCAGCTGGANACGAATCGATGTCAGTGCTAGGCCTTGTTTGAAAATTGCCAAAACGCCTTCAAATATATATTTATATCCGATAGGGAATCAGGAGCGGCAGGTTCCGTTGGATTTCAACGCCCCATTCAAGAAGCTGATCTGCCTGCTGGGGAGAACGGGCCACACCCAGGGCATTCCCCTGGATCATGCTGGCCTCACAGGTCCAATGAATATCGGCCCCCATCTCGCTGAGGGCTTTTGCAATGGAAAAGCGATCCCAAAGAACCGCATCAAGGAACAGGTCTGCACCTGACAGGCATTTCGCATGGACAAGTTCCGGCTTTCCCTTGATTTGCCGGATAATTTAAATTAGAGCTCGAGTATTTAGGAGATAATCGAAGATTATGCTAGAAATCCAGAGTATATGAGGCGCCGGTTAAAAATCCTGTTGACATTGCCGGAAAGCCATGGTATAAATAACCTTGCTCCGTAAGGAGCGTTTGATTTGTAAGACCAAATGGAAAATATACTGATGGAGGAAAGACCATGTCCACTTTTATGGCAAACAAGGCCAACATTGAGCGCAAGNGGTACATCCTGGACGCCGCCGGAAAGCCCCTGGGCAAGACCGCCGTCCGGGCCGCCGATCTGCTGCGCGGCAAAAACAAGACCACCTTCACGCCCCACGCCGACTGCGGAGATAATGTCATCATCATCAATGCGGNAAAAGNGGTGCTCACCGGCAAAAAGGGCGAGCAGAAAATCTACCGCACCCACTCCGGCTGGGTGGGCGGCTTGAAGGAGACCCCCTACCGCATCCTGATGCAGGAGAAGCCCGAGGTTGCCATGCGGGTGGCCGTCCGGGGCATGATGCCCAAGAACACCGTGGCCAAGGATTCCCTGAAGCGCCTGCACATCTATGCCGGCGCCGAGCACAAGCAGCAGGCCCAGAAGCCCATCGCCCTGGACGCTGAATAAGGAGGAAGCGTATGTATCAGTCTAAGAAGCCTTATCTGTACGGTACGGGACGCCGGAAGTCCTCCGTCGCCCGGGTCCACCTGTTCCCCGGCGGAACCGGAAGCATCACCATCAACGGCCGGGACATTGACGATTACTTCGGCCTGGAGACCCTGAAAATGGTGGTCCGCCAGCCCCTGGAGGCCACCGGCAACACCGGCAAAATGGACATCGTGGCTACCGTCACCGGCGGCGGCGTCACCGGTCAGGCCNGCGCCCTGCGCCACGGCATCGCCCGGGCCCTGCTGCTGGCCAGCGAGGACAANCGCCCCATCCTGAAAAAGGCCGGGTTCCTCACCCGCGACCCTCGTATGAAGGAGCGCAAGAAGTACGGCCTCAAGGCCGCCCGCCGCGCGCCTCAGTTCTCCAAGCGCTGATTTTGCAAAGCGAATCATTTTATACCGCATACAGCAGCGGGACCTCATGGGAGGTCCCGCTCAGCTTGTCGAAAAAGTCTGCCTACCGGCAGACTTTTTCATGTAAAGATGATAAAATAGGGAGTAAGGGGTGAGG
>NZ_CAJMXG010000140.1:0-7722 GCF_905219725.1 Oscillibacter sp. CU971 | reverse complement strand
GCTATGACGGACTTGCGGGAACAAAGGTGGATCGCCGCCGCCCGGGAGGGGGACCAGGGGGCGTTCGAGGAGCTGGTGCGGCTCTATGAAAAACGGGTCCTGGCCCTGACCCTGCGGATGTGCCGGAACCCGGAGGACGCCGCCGAGGCCGCCCAGGAGGCATTTTTCGCGGCCTGGCAGGGACTGAAGAGCTTCCGGGGGGACAGCAGCTTTTCCACCTGGCTCTACCGGCTGGCCTCCAACGCCTGTGTGGACCTGCTCCGGCGGGAGGGGAAACGGCAGGCGGACGCATCCTTGGATGATGAGGATTTGAATCTGGATATTCCGGCTTCGATCCCGTCCCCCCAGGAGGAGGCGGAGCGCCGGGAGCTGCGGGAGCAGATCGAGGAGGGGCTCCGGGCGCTGCCGCCGGAATACCGGGAGGCGCTGGTGCTGCGGGAGATCCAGCAGCTGCGCTATGACGAGATTGGGAAGGCCCTGGAGCTGGACATCGGGACGGTAAAGTCCCGCATCAGCCGAGGGCGGAAAAAGCTGCGAAGTTTTTTGCTGGCGCGGGGGAACTTTTCTCCGCCGCCTCNGTCTAAAGAGACAGGAAAGGAGGGCCGTTCATGAAATACTGTGAGGAATACGCGGCCCTGTTGGACCTGTTTGTGGACGGAGAGCTGGCGCCGGAGGACATGAAACGGGTGGGGGATCACCTGGCGGGGTGTCCCGGGTGCCAAGCTTATGTGGACGACGCGCTGGCCATTCGGGCGTGCTTCCCGGACGCGGAAGAGANGGTTGTGCCGGAGGGCTTTGCCGGCGGCGTGATGGAGCGGGTCCGGGAGGCGTCCGGCAGGGAACGGAAAATTGTGGAGATGAAGCGGCGGGGAGTCCGGCGTTGGCTGGGCACGGCGGCGGCCCTGGCGGCTTGCTGCGCCCTGGTCGTCTTGGTGCGGACCGGCCCCGGCGGAGATACTGCCGCGCCTGCCGGGAACGCCGCCTGTGATACAACCGGCGTCATCGAAAGCGAAGGGGGGGGAATCGCCCCCCAGGCGGCCCCGGAACCAAAGGAAGACCCGTCGGAGGACATGCCGGAGGAAGCGGTCCGGGCGGCCCCCGCAGCGCGGTCGAAGGCGGCGGAGCTTTATAACGACGAAGTGACGCTGAAGGCGGCCCTGGCGGAAGCGGCCCCGGAGGCGGCGATGGACGATGAGCAATTCCACGTCTGCCCCCCCGCCTCGGAGAAGACGCTGTATCTGACCCGGGAAGAGGCGGGAGAGCTGCTGGACGGATTCGCCCCAATATGGGAAAGCGCAGTGGAATGGCGTTATGAGCTGAATGGGGAAGAGTACAGGGCGCTGCTGGAAGCCCTGAACCGGCAGGAGGAACTGCCGGAGGAAGAGGAGGGGCCCTTCTTGGTAGTGGTGTCGGGGCCCTTGGAATAAGAACGATCGCCCACAGGCCGGTTTCTTTCGGGAAACCGGCCTGCTGCTTTGGGCGGAAGCGGACGGTGTTGTAAGAACTGCACAGAGGTCATACCGGGTTATAAGCGTTTCGCCGGTATTTTACAAAAAAGGAGAAAAAAAGTCAAAAACCGCTTGACAAACAAGGAGGGGCGTGGTAATCTAACAAAGCTGTCTGACACGGCGGCTGGGGCGCAAGGGTTTGCGGTTCGGACTTGAAAAGTTTCCGAAAAAAACACTTGACAAACCGGAAACGGCGTGATAGAATAGCAAAGCTAAATTCTAAAGCGTGAGGCCCGGCGGCAGGCACGAAATGAGATGAAAAAATCTCAAAAAAGTGCTTGACAAACGGAGATGAACGTGCTAGAATAGCAAACGTTCCGCCGATGAGGCGTGTACCTTGTAAATTAAACAACGTAACGAAAAGAAAGCACCAGACGGAGCTCTTAGTTGTGNGAAATCACGACGGGAGAACCAAGGTTGTGGGTGAGTAGGGGGTAGTCAATTCTCCCGAAAGCAGCAACCAAAAAAATGCTTGAAGCTATGACAAATAGCTCTATGTTGGTTTGAACAGCTTAGCTGTTTAGATACCATTTTATAGAGAGTTTGATCCTGGCTCAGGACGAACGCTGGCGGCGTGCTTAACACATGCAAGTCGAACGGAGCACCCCTGAAGGAGTTTTCGGACAACGGATGGGAATGCTTAGTGGCGGACTGGTGAGTAACGCGTGAGGAACCTGCCTTCCANAGGGGGACAACAGTTGGAAACNACTGCTAATACCGNATGATGCGTTGGAGCCGCATGACTCCGACGTCAAAGATTTATCGCTGGAAGATGGCCTCGCGTCTGATTAGCTAGTTGGTGAGGTAACGGCCCACNAAGGCGACGATCAGTAGCCGGACTGAGAGGTTGGCCGGCCACATTGGGACTGAGATACGGCCCAGACTCCTACGGGAGGCAGCAGTGGGGAATATTGGGCAATGGACGCAAGTCTGACCCAGCAACGCCGCGTGAAGGAAGAAGGCTTTCGGGTTGTAAACTTCTTTTAAGGGGGAAGAGCAGAAGACGGTACCCCTTGAATAAGCCACGGCTAACTACGTGCCAGCAGCCGCGGTAATACGTAGGTGGCAAGCGTTGTCCGGATTTACTGGGTGTAAAGGGCGTGCAGCCGGAGAGACAAGTCAGATGTGAAATCCACGGGCTCAACCCGTGAACTGCATTTGAAACTGTTTCCCTTGAGTGTCGGAGAGGTAATCGGAATTCCTTGTGTAGCGGTGAAATGCGTAGATATAAGGAAGAACACCAGTGGCGAAGGCGGATTACTGGACGATAACTGACGGTGAGGCGCGAAAGCGTGGGGAGCAAACAGGATTAGATACCCTGGTAGTCNACGCTGTAAACGATCGATACTAGGTGTGCGGGGACTGACCCNCTGCGTGCCGGAGTTAACACAATAAGTATCGCACCTGGGGAGTNCGATCGCAAGGTTGAAACTCAAAGGAATTGACGGGGGCCCGCACAAGCGGTGGATTATGTGGTTTAATTCGAAGCAACGCGAAGAACCTTACCAGGGCTCGACATCCNGCTAACGANGNAGAGATACANTAGGTGCCCTTCGGNGAAAGNNGAGACAGGTGGTGCATGGTTGTCGTCAGCTCGTGTCGTGAGATGTTGGGTTAAGTCCCGCAACGAGCGCAACCCCTATTGTTAGTTGCTACGCAAGAGCACTCTAGCGAGACTGCCGTTGACAAAACGGAGGAAGGCGGNGACGACGACAAATCATCATGCCCCTTATGTCCTGGGCTACACACGTAATACAATGGCGGTTAACAAAGGGATGCAAAGCCGCGAGGCNGAGNGAACCCCAAAAAGCCGTCCCAGTTCGGATCGCAGGCTGCAACCCGCCTGCGTGAAGTCGGAATCGCTAGTAATCGCGGATCAGCATGCCGCGGTGAATACGTTCCCGGGCCTTGTACACACCGCCCGTCACACCATGAGAGTCGGGAACACCCNAAGTCCGTAGCCTAACCGCAAGGAGGGCGCGGCCGAAGGTGGGTTCGATAATTGGGGTGAAGTCGTAACAAGGTAGCCGTTCGAGAACGAGCGGCTGGATCACCTCCTTTCTAAGGAGACCTCGGACAGTGAAACACCTGTNNGTAACNTCCTGGTCAGCCGTTTGGGCTGATGAGTAGTTACGTTGTTTAATTTAGAGGGCATACGCCTTCGGAGGAATGAGGAGAGATGTGGGGATATAGCTCAGCTGGGAGAGCGCCTGCCTTGCAAGCAGGAGGTCGCCGGTTCGATCCCGNCTATCTCCACCAGACGGGCCTGTAGCTCAGCTGGCTAGAGCGTACGACTGATAATCGTAAGGTCGGTGGTTCGAGCCCACTCAGGCCCACCAAACAGAAGACAGCGTTTTGCTGTTGGATCTCAAAACCCAAAGGAATTTGGATTTTGAGATCTGGCTTCAAAAGAGGCTGGAAATACTGCACCTTGAAAACTGAACAATGTGATGAANGTNANGTAAGGCAACAGAGAGGCAAGCACTCGAAAGAGTGTGAAGCGTAAGTTTTAATTGTGGAACAACATCCGAAAGGATGAAGGGTAACAATTNCAATTTCGAAAAACTTCTTTGTGAAGCCTGCATAATTCATGAGAATAGCTATCTCAGTGAAACCTCGTTAAAAACTCTCGTCCTCCGTCCCCCGTAAAGTTCGCCAAAAACTGGTTTTTGGCGAAAGCGAGGAGCAACGGAGCGAAGCAAGCTCTTGCCAGAAGCCTTTAGGCTGGCGGCGGGAGCGCAGCAAGCGGAGTTTGCGACGAGCAGGTCAAGCTGAAAAGAGCGCAAGGGGAATGCCTTGGCATCAGGAGCCGACGAAGGACGTGACAAGCTGCGATAAGCTGCGGTGAGGAGCAAATATCCATTGACCCGCAGATTTCCGAATGGGGCAACCCGGCTGGACAATATCCAGTCAGCGTGCGTTGAATCAAATAGGCGTACGTGGGGAACCGCCTGAACTGAAACATCTAAGTAGGGCGAGGAAGAGACATCAACCGAGATTCNGTAAGTAGTGGCGAGCGAACGCGGAAGAGGCCAAACCGGAGGATTTATTCTCCGGGGTTGCGGACGATCATCACGTAAGCTAGTTTAGCAGAACGGTCTGGGAAGGCCGGCCACAGAGGGTGAGAGCCCCGTAAGCGAAAGGCGATGCTTATAGATCGGATCCAGAGTACCGCGGGACACGTGAAACCCCGTGGGAAACAGGGGGGACCACNCTCCAAGCCTAAATACTACCTGATGACCGATAGAGGAGCAGTACCGTGAGGGAANGGTGAAAAGGACNCCGGGAGGGGAGTGAAAGAGAACCTGAAACCTTGTGCTTACAAGCAGTCAAAGCGCGTTAAAGCGTGATGGCGTACTTTTTGTAGAACGGTCCGGCGAGTTATAGTAACGAGCGAGCTTAAGGCATTCAGTGCCGGAGGCGCAGCGAGAGCGAGTCTGAATAGGGCGTGTAAAGTTCGTTGCCATAGACCCGAAACCGGGTGACCTACCCATGAGCAGGTTGAAGTGGGGGTGAAACCCCATGGAGGACCGAACCGACCCCCGTTGCAATGGTGGCGGATGACTTGTGGGTAGCGGTGAAATTCCAATCGAACCCGGAGATAGCTGGTTCTCCCCGAAATAGCTTTAGGGCTAGCGTTGTATTAGATTACCGGAGGTAAAGCACTGAATGGTTTAGGGGCTGATAAAGTTACCGACGCCTATCAAACTAAGAATGCCGGCTAATTGATGTACAGCAGTCAGACAGTGTGAGATAAGTTTCATTGTCAAAAGGGAAACAGCCCAGACCCACAGCTAAGGTCCCTAATATACGCTAAGTGGAAAACGATGTGGAGTTGCGAAAACAACCAGGATGTTGGCTTAGAAGCAGCCACTCATTAAAAGAGTGCGTAATAGCTCACTGGTCGAGTGACTCTGCGCGGAAAATGTAACGGGGCTAAGCGTATAACCGAAGCTTGGGATTGTTCTTTGAACAGTGGTAGGGGAGCGTTCTGTATGGGGTGAAGTCGCATCGGAAGGAGCGGTGGACTGTACAGAAGTGAGAATGCCGGAATGAGTAGCGAGAATTATGTGGGAATCATAATGGCCGAAAATCTAAGGTTTCTTGGGGAAGGTTCGTCCGCCCAAGGTAAGCCGGGAGCTAAGGCGAGGCCGAAAGGCGTAGTCGATGCACATACGGTAGAAATTCCGTAGCCGCCGAAACTTAAACCAGAGGGACACTTTGAGATAACCGAACCCGGGCGTTGGTTGACCCGGGCGAAAGGGAGCGAAATATAGTAGCGAAGTCGGTGATGCTCAGAGGCGAGAAAAGCTCTGGCGTATGCTAAGGCGCCCGTACCGCAAACCGACACAGGTAGATGAGGAGAGAATCCTAAGGCCAACGGGAGAAGGGTTGTTAAGGAACTCGGCAAGTTGACCCCGTAACTTCGGAAAAAGGGGAGCCTCGAAAGAGGCCGCAGAGAATAGGCCCAAGCAACTGTTTACCAAAAACACAGGTCTATGCTAAATCGAAAGATGACGTATATGGGCTGACGCCTGCCCGGTGCCGGAAGGTTAAGAGGAGATGTCAGCNGCAAGGTGAAGCATTGNATTGAAGCCCCGNTAAACGGCGGCCGTAACTATAACGGTCCTAAGGTAGCGAAATTCCTTGTCAGGTAAGTTCTGACCCGCANGAAANGCGTAATGNTTTGGGNACTGTCTCAACAGCNCGCCCGGCGNAATTGTAGTACCGGTGAAGATGCCGGTTACCCGCAACTAGACGGAAAGACCCCATGGAGCTTTACTGCAGCTTAATACTGGAATTCGGTAATTCATGTACAGGATAGGTGGGAGGCTTGGAAGCACGGGCGTCAGCTTGTGTGGAGCCGCCGGTGGGATACCACTCTTGGATTGCTGAGTTTCTAACCTGCGGCCGTGAATCCGGTCGGGGGACACTGTTAGGCGGGCAGTTTGACTGGGGCGGTCGCCTCCTAAAAGGTAACGGAGGCGCTCAAAGGTTGGCTCAGCACGGACGGAAATCGTGCAGTGAGTGTAAACGCAGAAGCCAGCCTAACTGCGAGACCGACGGGTCGAGCAGTAACGAAAGTTGGAGTTAGTGATCCGGTGGTATGTGAGTGGAAATGCCATCGCTCAACGGATAAAAGCTNCCCTGGGGATAACAGGCTGATCTCCCCCAAGCGTCCACAGCGACGGGGAGGTTTGGCACCTCGATGTCGGCTCGTCACATCCTGGGGCTGGATTCGGTCCCAAGGGTTCGGCTGTTCGCCGATTAAAGTGGCACGCGAGCTGGGTTCAGAACGTCGTGAGACAGTTCGGTCCCTATCTGTTGCGGGCGTAAGAGATTTGAAGGGAGCTGTCCTTAGTACGAGAGGACCGGGATGGACATACCTCTGGTGCACCAGTTGTCGTGCCAACGGCACAGCTGGGTAGCTACGTATGGACGAGATAAACGCTGAAAGCATCTAAGCGTGAAACTCCCCCTAAGATGAGATCTCTCACTCCTAGAGAGGTAAGGGCCCAGGAAGACTACCTGGTTGATAGGCCGGAGGTGGAAGTGCAGTAATGCATGCAGCTGACCGGTACTANTAGCCCGAGGGCTTGACCTACAAAGAAATGCAGGCGGCCTGAAAGATAAGTAATCACATTGTTCGGTTTTGAGGGTGCAGGCAGTGTACCTGGAAGGGTATGCACCTTTAGCTCAGTTGGTAGAGCAACTGACTCTTAATCAGTGGGTCCCCGGTTCGAGTCCGTGAAGGTGCACCAGTTCTGAGCTGGGTGTATCCAGGGGATACACCTGGTTCAGAGAAACCCTCTCAAAGGTCCCGACGACGCGGCCCGTTGGTCAAGTGGTTAAGACAGCGGCCTCTCACGCCGTTAACATCGGTTCGAATCCGGTACGGGTCACCAAACTTTCTTTAAGAAGAAAGTGCTTGACAATTGAATAGAAGCGTCATATAATAGTTTGTTGTCTGGGTCTTACCCAGTTAACATACGGCGCAAGTTCGAAAGCTTCATCTCCATGATTCCGAGGGAAACCAGCGAAGCGTTTGCCGAAGAAAGCGAGGAGCAACGGAGCCAAGCGGACTTTGCGACGAGCAAGTTGGTGCTGATTAGAACGAGGGTCCACCCGTTCCCATTCCGAACACGGTAGTTAAGCTCGTTTCTGCCCACAATACTTGGCTGGCGACGGCCCGGGAAGATAGGTGGCGCCAACA
>NZ_CAJMXG010000139.1:0-7806 GCF_905219725.1 Oscillibacter sp. CU971 | reverse complement strand
TCATACCCCGCGCCCCCTTTCCCTTATTTTATCACATCTTCCATTATTTCGGGGAATTAAATCAGCGTTTCCCTAGATATATACTACCTCCACGGTAGCTTTTAGGCAGCATAGAACCACCGTCAATGAATTAAATGTGTTAAAAGACCCTTTACAAACGGTATAGATATTTTCCGCCGCTTTATGCGTCAGAATCTGTAATACCCCAAATGGCCTGAACACGCTTCTTTCTGGATTTTATAAAGAAGGGCCCTTGCGTAGAATGGCTTGGATATGAAATTGAGGGGTAGAGCAGGGAGTACCATCTATATTCAACGGTTAGTTAAATCTACCCAGAAAGTTAATTATGCCCTTCAAACAGCCACTTTTGTGTTAAGCCACAAAAGCGGCTGTTTCTTTTTATTAGCTTACGTCCTCCGGTATTCTCCTGGATGCCGTGGTCCTCCGCTTCTGGAATCTTGACTTTTCAAAATTTCAGAATATGGAGGTTTGCCACATGGCGAAACAATATTACATAAAAAGGGACCCCTCGGCCATCGGCTCGGATATTGAATGGGCCGCGATCAATGGGAAAGAGTTCTACCAACTCCTCACCTCCCCTGCCGGAAAAGGCCGGTACTTCATCGACATGGACGAGTTCATGATCGAGGCCACAGAGGCGGAGTATAAGGATTGGCGCAAGGAAAAGGACCACAGCGACTATCTGCAAGCGCAGGAATCCCAAGTGCAGCTTCTGCCTTTGTGCGGTGGTGAAAATGGCAGCCAAGGAGATCTGATCCCCGACATGGCCGCCAGCACCGAGGAACAGGCGATGGCGTCCATCCTCCGAAAAGCGCTAAAAGAAGCGCTTAACGCTCTGGATGGTGAGAGTTACGCAATCATCGACGCCCTTATTTTGGCGCAGGACCGCAAAAGCGAACGTGATTTAGCCTCTGAATTTGGTTTATCTCAAAATGCGGTTCATAAGCGCAAAAACAAAATTTTGAAAACTTTAAAGTTGTTGGTTGTCAAAGGGGAAAAAAGTTCCCAATAGAAAGGTAAGAGGCAAAACAAAGGCTGCCTCTCCTGTTCTTTGACAACTGAACATCCGAAGACTTGGATACGTTCCTGACAGGTCCCCTTGACGAGAGGGGACAGCGACGCTGGAGGATGCGCCAAGACCACCTGTAAACGCGGCGAGATTGCAGTGAATTCTTCCGCTTTTATCAATTACGGCCAACGAAGGTGCAAAGCGATCACATCCGTCCGAAAAACAGCCTGTGGCAGGCTGTTTCGCCATGAAATCTGTCAGGGAGATACTCCTGCGCCGTCCCAGCCTCAAGCAAGGAGGGCAGCCGACAGAGATCCTGCCGGAGGTGGAACTCCTGTGAGGCGGCCCAGCCAGCCGCCGTCCAAGTCCTTCGCCCTGACGCCTGGGGAAGTAGTGTCGAATGCAGGCGTGGAAATGAGACTTTATTGGAAAGTCTTGATATTAGAAGCACCAGGGATCGCCGCCGCTGTGGTCACGTCTGTGCAGCAGTCAGGTCTAGCGACGCACGGATTGNTCAGAAACCNCACGGGCAAATCCTCAGCGGCGGCGGTCCCTGTTTTTGTGATATCAAGCATNTTGAGATAGGAGGACACCCGTATGAATAACCCGAACATCGACCTGCTGGGGCAGGTCAATCTGCTGAAAGCGCTCCTGAAAGCTGGAGTCATCAATGACACTGAGTTCAAGAGAATCGCCGCGCGGCTGGCCGTGAAAAACGGAGCCAGCATCATTATTTGTTGATTTTGCCCGTCCTATTTTGATAGCTATCCTATGGATTCTGTGGTAATGTGTTGCTTGCCGAAGGAGGTGTGGTACGAATGGCAGAGCAGAAGAAAACCAGTGGTTCCCTGGCCCTGAACGCGGCTCCCCGCCTCGTCACCATCCCGGCGGCGGAGCAACCCGAGGCCCGAAAGCTCCGGGTAGCGGCGTACTGCCGCGTCAGCTCGGATTCCCTGGACCAGCTCAACTCCTTCGCCGCGCAGAACGCCTATTACACCGCCCTCATCGGCGGGAACCCGAACTGGGAACTGGTGGATATCTACGCCGACAGAGGCATTACCGGCACGTCGGCGGACAAGCGCGATGATTTCCAACGCCTTCTCTCCGACTGTAGACGGGGCTTGATCGACAAGGTCCTGGTGAAGTCCGTATCCCGGTTCGCCAGGAACACCAGGGATTTCCTCAAGGTCACGCGGGAGCTGAAGTCCATTGGCGTGGGCGTCTGCTTCGAGGAGCAGAACATCGACAGCTCTATGGTTTCTGGTGAGATGCTGGCCTCCATCTTCGCCGCCTTGGCGCAGAAAGAGAGCGAATCCATCTCCCTGAATATGCGGATGAGTTACAAGCGGCGGATGGAGGCTGGAAAGTTTACAACGTGTAAAGCCCCCTTTGGCTACCGTCTGGTCGATGGTCAACTCATTGTCGAAGAACAAGAAGCCGAAATTATCCGCTTGATTTTCCAGCAATATTTGAGTGGATACAGTATGCAGGATATTGCTGAGGAAGTCACCACCTTCGGAATCCCCACACGGGATCACCAAGAACGATGGCAGCGAATAACCATCCGATACATACTCCAGAACGAACGATATGCCGGTGATTCTCTATTGCAGAAAAGATTCACAACCGATACACTCCCCTACCGTCAGGTCTGGAATACCGGACAGAAAGTAAGATACTGGCTTCCCGATTCCAATCCACCCATCATAAGCAGAGAAATTTTTAATCAGGTCCAAATTCTGCTGTCCCGCAAGGCTGAAAATGTTATGACTCGCTGTCAATCCCCGCATGACTTCGCATTGAAAATTCTCTGCGCCAAGTGCGGTTCATATTTCAAGCGAAAAATCACGCATGGCGTTACCTTCTGGGTATGCCGCACCCACAATGTCAAATCCGCGGCCTGTCCTATCACGCAAATCCCGGAGCGAGAATTCTGTAACGCATTCCTCCGCCTGTACTACAAGCTCCAGCACCAGGGCCGTCCCATCNTGGAACAGCTTCTCTCGGNCCTCCAGACCGCACGCAGCCGCCGGCTCCTCTGGAGCTTGGACATCGTGGANCTAAACAATCAAATAGCGGAAACCACCCGTCAGGAACGACTCTTGGCCGTGCTGAAAAAGCAGGGCGCTGTCGATCCTGATATTTTTATATCCCGAACCGACCGGCTGGCCGAACAGCTCCGCGCCGCCAAGCAGGCGAAGAGCCGTCTCCTGGACGCTGAGGAGGACCAGACCATCGCCCAGACCAAGGAGCTGCTGGATATCCTCAATGACGCACCGGACTTCCTGGACGCCTTCGACGGGGAGCTGTTCGGCGAGCTGGTCAACAAAATCATCGTGGAGAGCAATGAGCGGCTCCGGTTCCGCCTCATCAACGGGCTGGAGCTGACGGAGAACATCGAAAGGACGGTGCGATGATGGCCAGTAATCGAAAGCTGCCCTTCGGCTACCGGATGGAGCGGGGCACGGTCATGGAGCATCCCGTGGAGGCAGAGGCGGTCCGCAATATCTTCCAGCGATATCTGGCCGGAGCGCCCTACGCCGCCCTGGTGGAGCATCTGCGTGACGCGGGTCCTGCCTATGACGCGGACAAGCTCTGGAACAAAAATATGGTGGCCCGTATTTTGGAGAACGNCAAGTACACCGGCTGCGGNGATTTTCCCGCCGTGATTCCGGCGGAAGATTTTCAGAGAGCGCAGGCGCAGAAGTCGGAGCGGACCGTGCCCATCACGAAGACACCGGCACAGAAAGAGCTGCGTCGGCTNTACGGCGGGAATCCCCCCAAATATGTGGAGGGCCAGGTGCTTGGCATTCTGAACCGCCTGATTGCGGACCCCGGCTCCATCCAGGCTCCCACTGCGAAACTCGAAGGTACGGCACAAGCCAAAATCCTGCGGCAGAAACTGGCGGACCTTCTTGGAGAGACCCCCGTGGATGAGGACGCCGCCAGGCGCACCGCCCTGGTCCTCGCCGCCGAGCGCCTGGACGCCATCGGCCCCGAGGAGTACGAAACGGAGCGCCTCCGCCGGGTATTCCGTCGGACCGCTCCGCTGAAAAGTTTGGACGCGGACCTACTTCATAGCAGTGTCCGAGAAATTATGATGCAGAAGCACTGCGCCATCGTTCAGTTGAAAAATGGTCAAATTGTGGAAGGAGGTTCTTAGAAATGACAACCGCCCCCAGCAAGCTCATTGTGATCCCTCCGGTGAAGGAAANCACGCAGTCCCAGGCCGTGAAAAAGCAGCTCCGTGTCGCCGCCTACTGCCGCGTCTCCACCGACGACGAGGAGCAGCTCACCAGCTACGAGGCTCAAAAAGCCTACTATACCGAGAAAATCAAGGAAAATCCGGACTGGATCATGGCAGACATATTCGCTGACGAAGGGAAAACGGGCACCTCCGTCAAGTGCCGGAAGGACTTCCAGCGCATGATCCGCCAGTGCCGGAGAGGCAAAATCGACCTAATTCTCACGAAGTCCCTCTCCCGCTTCGCCCGGAACACACTGCATACCATCGAATACACCCGTGAGCTCCGGCAACTTGGCATCCCCGTGATTTTTGAGAAGGAAAACCTCAANTCCATCTCCTGGGAGAGCGAATTCTTGCTCACGCTCTACGGCGCCTTCGCTCAGTCTGAAAGCGAGAGCACCAGCAAAAACGTGATCTGGGGAAAACACCAGGCCATGAAGGAGGGCAGAGTGGTCATTCAGTACAAGCACCTTCTTGGCTACATCCGCGGCGAGGATGGCAAGCCGAAGATCGTGCCGGACCAGGCTGAAATCATCCGCTTCATCTTCCGGCGCTATCTGGCCGGGGATACCCTCCGGGCCATCNAGGCCCAANTGGAGGCAGAACAAATCCCTTACGCTACCGGGGANGTTTTCTGGAACATCTCCACCCTGCAATCCATCCTCCAAAATGAGAAATACTGCGGCGACGTGATCATGCAGAAGACTTTCCGCAAGGACTGCATCAGCNAGAAAACGGTGGTCAACACCGGGCAGCTCCCCAAATACTGGACCCAGAATCACCACGAGGCCATCATCAGCCGGGAGATGTTCGACGCCGCCCAGGAGGAGACGCTCCGCCGGAAGGCCGTGGCCGCCGGCACGAAAAAGAGCGCCCCCACCGGCCTTGGGAAGTACAGCTCCAAGCACGCTCTGACAGGGCTCCTCATCTGCGGGGAGTGTGGCACGCCATACCGCCGCGTCGTCTGGACGCAGAAGGGAATGAAACGTCCCGTGTGGCGCTGCGTCAACCGGATTGACCACGGAAGGACCTACTGCAAGCGCTCCCCCACTCTGGATGAGAAGCCGCTCCAGCAGGCCGCGCTGGCCGCCGTCAATATCCTCATGAGCCGCAAGGACGTGCTGGCAGACGGAGTGGCCTCTGAAATGGCACAGGAGCTGGCTCCAGTCCCCGGCGAGGTCATGAGCCTCGGGGATATTGAGCGGGCCATCGGGGACCTCTCCAAACGGTTCGACAGCCTCATGAACGAGACGGACGGCGAGGAGAGTATCCAGCGGAATATGGACCAATTCCGTGACATCAGCGAACAGCTGGCGGCGCTGAAGGAGCGCAAGGCCCACGTCTTGGGCCTCCGGGCTGAGAACGACCTGCTGACGCGGCGGCTCGAATGGGCGGAACAGGTTATGGCGGAGGCTCCGGCGGAGGTCACGGAGTGGAACGAGAGTATCGTCCACCAGCTGGTGGGGGAGGTCAAAGTGCTGTCCAAGGACGAGATTGAGATTACATTTAAAAATGGGACGANAATCGTCCAAACGATTTTNGTAGAACGGCAGNAGGCGGCTTCCTGATGATTTATGTAACCGGCGACACACACGGGGATTTTTCCCGATTCAGCTCCNAACGTTTCCCGCANGCAAAGGCCATGACAAGAGAGGACGCCGTGATAATCTGCGGCGATTTCGGCGGCGTGTTCGCCGGTACTTCCGCGGAAAGAAGCTGGCTCGACTGGCTGGAGGAAAAGCCGTTTACGACCCTTTTTGTAGATGGAAACCACGAAAATTTTGAGATGCTGAACGCCCTGCCTGTTCATACTTGGAACGGTGGAAGGGTCCACTGTGTCCGCCCCCACGTGATACACCTCATGCGCGGACAAGTCTTCGAGATCAGCGGTTTGACCTTCTTCACCATGGGAGGCGCGGCGTCCCACGCTATCCAGGACGGAATCCTTGATCCGGAGGCCCCCGGTTTTGAGCGAGAATACTGGTTCAAACGCAGGACGCGGCAGANGTTTCGGGTAAAAGGCGTTTNCTGGTGGCCCGAGGNGCTGCCATCGGACGCGGAATNTGAGGAGGCAATCAGGAATCTGGAGCGGGCAAACTGGCAGGTGGACTGTGTTNTGACNCACNGCGCGCCGACCAGTATACAGGCAAAACTTGATAAAGGTTATACTCCCGATAGGCTGACGGATTTTCTGCAAACAGTAAAACGCCTGTGCCGGTTCCAACACTGGTTCCTTGGGCATTACCATCGGGACTGCGTAGTCGACGACCGATTCATCATCCAATGGAAGCAGATGACTGAACTCACGCAAGGTCCAGCGCTACGGCAAGCAGCCGAGGCCGGCAATGCGCGGGAAGGTAGACAAGCCCCAAGGGAGCTTTGAAGGAGGCGGCAAGCATAATTTATGTAACAGGTGACACTCATAGAAACTTCTCCCGGTTCAGCCCCGACCGTTTCCCGGAAATGAAGACCTTGACGAAGGCAGACACCATAATCGTCTGCGGCGATTTTGCAGCCCTGTGGCATGGAGGTCGGAGAAACGAGATTCAGTTAGCGATTCTCGAGGACCTGCCATTTACAATCGCCTTCGTGGACGGGAACCACGAAAACTTCACAGCTCTATCCAAATATCCCGTTGAGGAGTGGAACGGCGGAAAGGTTCAGTTCCTCCGCCCCCACGTCATCCACCTCATGCGCGGGCAGGTCTTCACACTGGAAGGCCATACCTTCTTCACCATGGGAGGCGCCTCCTCTCATGACGTCGAAGATGGCATCTTGGCCCCGGCTGCATCTGATTATTACGAAAGGCTCTTCCGCCTGCTCAGGGACGGTCGCCGACAGTATCGGATCGTGGGCCAGTCCTGGTGGCCGGAGGAGCTTCCCTCAAAGGAGGAATATGCCGAGGCCAGACAGAACCTGGACGCCCACGGCTGGGAGGTAGACTACATCATCACCCACAGTCCGCCCGGCGGTATCGCAGAAGCGCTGAGCCGCCCGCAGGACGCGCTGACGGACTTCCTCGAAGAGGTCCGCCAGAAGGCCAGATATCGCCTCTGGCTGTTCGGCCACTGTCACGGGGACCGGGAAATTGACGAAAGGCACCTGCTCCTATGGGAACGGATCGTGCAGATAGTATGAAGGAGTTGACAGCCACGGGCAACGGCCAGTCTATGATGATGCCATCATCTTAGATCTCCAAAGAGCGTTTAAGCGTTCCGGAAGAGGCGGATGGGCGGCAAGGCGGTCGACACGCCGGAAATTAAACAACGCAAGATAAAGAGAAGCGTGGGATTTATTCCCATGTTTCTCTTTATTTTGCGTTCATCGTAAAAATGGCGCATTGCGTCGGAAAGGAGGAACCCATGAACATCAGGAAACCCATAGATTACAGTGCCATGTTTACATCGCTGGATGTTTTGATGGCATCTAATCTGCCGCAGATGGAGCTGTACTTTGAAATTGGCAGGCTTGTCAGTGCCAGGTCAGAGAAAGGTGCCGCTGTTGCCGCCGCCGTATACCTGACTAGATC
>NZ_CAJMXG010000138.1:0-7934 GCF_905219725.1 Oscillibacter sp. CU971 | reverse complement strand
CTATGAAATCAAGGACCCCACCCAGGAGCAGGAGGGTTACGTCCCCTGGACCGGCATTGTAGAGCACCTGTTTTTCCATCCCGTCATCGCCTACCCGGAGCTGGCCTTCGACGGGGATAACCAGGCCAACGGCCTGGACGACTTCATGGTCACCGTGGACGAGTATAATAAAATCCTCCAAAGCGTCTACGACAAGGGCTACGTCCTGGTGGATATCAACAGTGTCTGGAGTGAGGAGGAAGGGGAGGACGGCCCCCATATGGTCCGGAATACCCTCTACCTCCCCGAGGGAAAGAAGCCCCTGATCCTCAGCTACGACGATACGAATTACTATCCCTACATGCTGGAAAACGGCTTTGCCCATAAGCTCATCATCGGGGAGGACCTGAAAATCGCCTCCTACGGCCTGGACCCGGAGGGGAACGAANTAGTCAGCCGGGACCTGGACGCCATCCCCATCCTGGACAAGTTTGTGGAGGAGCACCCGGATTTCTCCCCCTTTGGGGCCAAGGGCTGCCTGAGCCTGACGGGCTATGAGGGCATCCTGGGCTACCGCACCCAGACGGACACCAAGGAGTGGGACNACGCCAAGGAGGCCAACCGCCAGAAGNAGCGGGAGGCCGTCCAGCCCATTGTCGAAGAGCTCCGCCGCACCGGCTGGACCTTCGGAAGCCACACCTGGGGCCACATCCGCCTGGGGGACGGCAACATGACCCGNATCCAGGCGGACACCCAGCGCTGGCTGGACGAGGTGGGAAGCCTGGTGGGGGAGACCGCGATCCTCTTNTACNCCCACGGTGAGCGCCCCGACGGCNACGATTGGACCATAACGGGCCCGGCTTTCCGGTACTTACAGAGCCAGGGCTTCCGGGTCTTCTGCTCCGTAGGCGTGGAGAGCTTCAGCTTCATCAAAAAGGATATCAGCGCCGTTATCTGCGACCGCCTCCACCCGGACGGGACGACTCTGCGCCACTCCCGGGACCGCTATCTCCAATTCTACGACGCCAAGGACATCATAGACTTAGAAGTCCGCCCCCAGAGAGAGGTCTCCTGGACGGAGGAGTAAGAAAGGAGTTTTTTCCATGACAAGAGAAGAACTGAAAGCCGCCGCCGTGGCCATGCTGGACCGGGCCTATATTCCCTATTCCCACTTCCCCGTGGGCGCGNCCCTGGAGTGCTCCGACNGCACGGTTTTCACCGGCTGCAACATCGAGAACGCCGCCTATTCCCCCACCCTCTGCGCCGAGCGGGTAGCTGTCGGCAAGGCCGTCAGCGAGGGCCACCGGGACTTTGTCCGCATCGCGGTGGCGGGCCGGTGCGAGGATTTCTGCGTCCCCNGCGCCGTCTGCCGTCAGGTGCTCTACGAGTTCGCCCCGGACATGGAGATCATCAGCCTCAACGGCAAGGGAGAGGAGCTGTCCCGGACCCTCCGGGAGTTGCTGCCCCACGGCTTCGGCCCGGAATACCTGCTGAAAGAGGAATAAAAAGAAGCCCCTCCGGGAGAACTTCCCGGAGGGGCTTTTCCTTGTCAAAGCGCGAAGACCTGTCCAGGCTCTTTTACCGGCAGTACGCGGTCTGTAAAGGCTGGGTGCTTTTCCAAAAATTTCCTGGTAAAGTCAAACTCGCCCCACTGGTGCATGGGCAGGAAGCGCCGGATCTCCGCCGTTTCGAGGAAATACGCCGGGCCCCAGAAGCCCGCCTCCCCCAGCCGGGGGTCCAGAGGCAGCATCGCCNGATCAATGGTCCGTCCCCGAAGCGCCTCCGCGTATTTTTTAAAGTTGACCTCCATGTTTCGGTTCCAGCCCTTGTCCTCCCCCTCCCAGTGCCACCAGTTCAAATCCCCGGCATGAAAGACGGTCTGCCCGTCCGCCGTCACCAAAAACGCCTCCCCCTCGTCGGTAGAGGGCAGGGCCTCCACCGTGGCCCCAGAGAGCTCCAGCGTCTCCCCGCCCCGGAGGTTCCGGCACTTCTCCGCCGTCTCCGGCGAGACGCCCCAGCGGCTGAGATTCCGGGAGCTGAGCTTGATGTCATGGCCCAGGATAAACCGCACCTCCCGGCTCCCATCGTCCAGGGCAAAAATCCGGGGGTCGAAGTGGTCCGGGTGAACATGGCTGGCAAAGACATACAGGGGGACCCCCGGCTTTATTGCCGGGAGTTCCCCCTTCCACCAGTCGAACAGCAGCGCGGCGGAGTCCAGCTCCGCCAGAAAGCCGCTGTGGTCCAGAAAGGTGACTTGCATTACTTCAGCTTCACCGCCGTGCCGTAGGCCACCACCTCGGCGGCGCCCTGCATCACGGAAGACGAACCGTAGCGGACGTTGACCACCGCGTCGGCCCCCAGGGCCTGGGCCTCGTCCACCATGCGCTTTGTGGCAATCTGCCGGGCCTCGTTGAGCATCTCCGTGTAGCCCGCGATCTCGCCGCCCACCAGGGTCTTCATGCCCGCCATAAAGTCCTTTCCGAAATTCTTGGATTGGACCACCGTCCCCTTCACGATTCCCAGGGCCTCAAATTCTTTTCCGGGTACATAGTCAATATTCAGCAGCAGCATCGGATTCTCCTCCTTCAATTTCTTGAAAACGTTCTTTTAACACCACCAGGGCGGGAATGACCGGCAGTCCGCATCCGCCCGCCNGGGCAGCGAAAAGCNANATTGCCCACCTGGGCAGGTTCGGGATAAAACACAGCGCGCCGAATACGGCGGCGCAGGCCGTCTGAAACAGGACGAACAGCGTCACGCTCAGCAGGGCCTGCCGCCTCAGGCGGCGCTTTTGAAAATTCATGGAGACCGTCACGGCGGTCCCTCCCTTCATCGTATAATGGGGGGGATGAAAATTCCCCCAGAGTTTCCCTCCTCCGTAAAAATGGGGAAGGGCTTGCGGCGGGAAAGGTTTTATGCTATAATGCCCAATAAGCGGCGGTCAAACCAAAGAACCGCCTCCGGCCGGACGGCTTTCCAATCTTTTCGATACAGGTGGTGCGGTATGGGTATCTTTTCATTTTTGAACCGGGACCAGGACCTTGCGGAGTACATTCCCGCTCCGGTAACGCCGGCATTGGAGGAAACGGGCCCGAGCCTCCCCGNGATGTGCAGGGAAATGCCCATCGAGGTGGTGGAGAAGTCCGGCCGGGTGCTGAACACAGGCCTGATTACGGAGTATGGGGGAGCGGAGCTCACCATGGGCCGCCATCCCGGCGGACTGTCCTTTAAAGTCTGCGAACCGGGCAGCACGGTGTATGTCCGGGGCTGNGACAACAAGATGAACCAATTCTATCTCCGGGCCACCGTAGAGGAGTCCTCCCGCATTCTCATGCGGCTGAAGGAGCTGGAGCCNGAGGTCCACGAGNACCACNGGGACACCTTCCGCCNGGCGGTGAACAATGTCCCCATNTCCATTTACTACTTGAACGACGAGCGTTTCGAGCGCCCGGAGGAGTGCAAACTGGTGGACATCAGCACCGGCGGCTGCTGCTTCACCTCGGAGTACCTCCACGGGGAGGGCGAGGTGCTGCGGATCAAGGTTAAGCTGGAGGATTACGTCGCCATGGATTTCATCGGCGAGGTTATCCGGGTGGTGGAGTGCGGGCCCAATGAATTCCGCTGCGGAGTCCTCTTTGCCCAGCTGAAAAAGGAGGAAATCAACTCCCTGACCAAGGTCCTCTTTAACATGCAGCTCGGCAACCGGCGNGAGCACAGCCGCACCGAGGATGGGCACTGGTAAACGCGATCCCCACGGGGCGCTTCTTCGGAGGCGCCCCGTTTTCGCGCTCAGTACCGGCTGGCCTCCTCCTCCTCGCCGCCGTCAATCTCATCCAGCCGCTGGAGCAGGGCCTTGATCACCCCAACGATCACCGCGCCGCCGATAAGCAGATAGGCCGCGAGGAAGATCAAAGGGAAAAAGCCCCCTTCCTCAAAAAGGCCGCCCATGGCCGCCAGAAGCGCCAGGACCAGCGGCCCGACATACAGCACCACCGCCGCAGTGATGACAATGGGGGCGATCTTCTTTTTAGTAGTTTTTCGCATCGTCAATCTCNCCCTTCCCGATTTCCCGAATCCGCTGAACCAGGGCCAGCACCACGCCGCCGCTGATAACCAGGGGAACCAGGGCGATGATCGCCAGCATGAAGGCCGGGGGCGCTTCCTTGGCGCTCAGGGCGGTGAGCCAGAGAATCAGCCCCGCGATGCCCCCCATCAAAAGCAGCATTATCACGGTGATGGCCACCGGGGCCACATAGCGGATGCGGACGTCCTGCCGCTGCTTATTCTGGAAGGTAGCGCCGCTTTGCTCCATGGCTTCCATCTCCTTTAAAATACTGCCCGCGTCCAGATCCCCCAGCCGCTCCTGCCGGTCCGTCAGCCCGGCGCAGAGACGGATAGCCTGCTCCAGGTTGTCCCGGTCCCGCTCCAGGGAGACCAGATGGCGGCGCATGCCGTCTCCCACCGTGTGGACGCCGCTCTGCATCCGGCGGATCTCCTCCAGGGGCACGCCCAGCTTCCGCAGAAGTTTAATTTGGAGGAGCACCTGGACCTCGGCGCCGCCGTAATCCCGATAGCCGTTCTCGCTGTTCCGCCGGGGAGCCAGAAGGCCCTCGGCCTCATAGAAGCGGATGTTCTTTCGGGTAATGCCCACCAGGGCCTCCACCTCGTTTATTTTCAAGTTCCTCACCTCGGTTTTCGGGTTCATGATACACCTTCCAGCAGGGGGAAGGTCAAGAGGAATTTTGTAAATTTCCGAAAAAGAGCGAAAAAGCGCCGGAGGACAGTCCTCCGGCGCTTCCGTCATATGGCGCTCTGGGCCNGCTCCTCCCGTTCCACGNAGAGGTCCGGCCNGGCGGCGGCGATGGTATCCAGCACCTCGTTGGCGCCGGCCAGCTTTTCAAAGGTGAAGTCCTGGTAGAACTCCCCGCCGTCGTAATACAGCCGCAGCCGGGTCACCGGAAGGGCCTTGCCGCAGCAGCCCGTCAGGGGCAGGCTGGTGTTCCGGGTCAGGGCCCTGGTCAGGGAGGCGAAGGAGAGGTACTGCGTCCCGGGGAAGGCCGGGAAGTAGACGGCCTTTTTGCTGAAGCGGTACTGCTCCGCCCGGCGGGCGGTCTTGTAATCCCCGGCGGGGTCCTCCAGGGGACAGGATTTGGCNAGGGGCTTTGGGGTAAAGATCGCCATGGCGTGAACCTCCCGAATGTAATATTAGTCTCAGTATAAGCGTCTTTCTCGAAAAGCTCCATGGCAAAAGCAACACCAGATGGGAAATCCGGTGGAAATGCCACTTGCCCCCGGAGGGAAAGAGGGCTATACTAGTACCGGAAACCCNCCCGGCGGGAATGTTCCCTGAAACATCATCTCTTCAGTATTGGAGGTTTCCCATGTACCGGATTAAAACATTCAACAAAATCGCCCCCCAGGGGCTGGAGCGGCTGGACCCCGCCCNCTATCAGGNGGGGGAAGACGTGGCGGAGGAGGAGGGCATCCTGGTCCGCTCCGCGGGCCTCCTGGACTATCCCTTCCCGGAGAGCCTGCTGGCCATAGCCCGGGCGGGGGTGGGCGTGAACAACATCCCCCTGGAGCGCTGCTCGGAAAAGGGCATTGCCGTTTTCTCCACTCCCGGGGCCAACGCCAACGCCGTGAAGGAGCTGGTCCTCTGCGCCATGCTCATCGCCTCCCGGGACGTCACCGGCGCGGTGCGCTGGGTAAAGAACCAGGCCGCCTCCGGTGTGGAGGTGGAGACGGTGGTGGAGAAGGGCAAGGCCGCCTTCGTGGGCCCGGAGCTCTACCGAAAGACCCTGGGCGTCATCGGCCTGGGGGCCATCGGCTCGCTGGTTGCCAACGTGGCCCTGGATTTGGGCATGGACGTGTACGGCTACGACCCCTTCCTTTCCGTGGACGCCGCCCTGCGGCTGGACCGCCACGTCCATGTGGTCCGGGACGTGAATGAGCTCTATAGAAAGGCGGACTATATCACCGCCCACATCCATTTCAACGAAAAGACCCGCGGCCTGATTGGCGCGGAAGCCTTCGCCGCCATGAAGCCCGGCGTCCGGCTCATCAACCTGGCCCGGGGGGGCATCGTGGACGACGGGGCGCTGCTTGCCGCTCTGGACGNGNGGAAGGTNNCGGCNNATGTTACCGACTTCCCCACCAACAAGCTGGTGGAAAATCCCCATGTGGTAGCCATGCCCCATTTGGGAGCCTCCACCCCGGAGAGCGAGCAGAACGGCGCGGTCATGGCGGCGGAGGAGCNGCGNGACTACCTGGAGAATGGAAACATCAAAAACTCCGTGAACCTCCCCGACGTGTACCTGGACCGGAGCGGGGCCCAGCGGCTCTGCGTCCTCCACAAGAACATCCCTGCCATGCTGGCCAACATCACCGCCCTCCTCAGCCGGGACGGGGTAAACGTGGAAAACCTGAGCAACAAGAGCAAAGGGGACTACGCCTACACCCTGGTGGACCTGGGGGCCAGGGTGGAGCCCGCCGTCCTGGAGGATTTGAAGCGCCTGTCCAACGTCATCCGGGTACGGGTGATTGATTAAATATTTTTTACGAAACTGAATAAGGAGGGACGCCTGTGTTCGATCTGAACGGGGCCCTGGAGCGGTTCGCCGGGAAGCTGGCCCTGGAGAACATTCTGGCCGCCGCCGTCACGCTGCTGGTGTGCATGGTGGCGGTGCGCCTGCTGCTGAAGCTGGCCCGCCGCCTCCTCTGCCGGACGAAGCTGGAAGAGCGCATCCGGCGCTATATCCTGATGCTGGTGAAGCTGGTGCTGTACACCCTTACGGTGGTCTTCACCGCCGGAAGCCTGGGCGTCAACATGACCTCCCTGGTGGCTTTGCTGTCCGTTGGGTCCCTGGGGGTCACCCTGGCGGCGGAGGACGTCCTGGGCAACGTGGCCGGGGGATTGGTGATCTTGTCCTCCCACCCCTTTGCCATCGGGGACTTCATCGAGTCCGGCGGGGTCTCCGGCACGGTGGAGGAGATCAGCCTGAACCACACCCGGCTGATCACGCCGGACGGCCTGACGGCTCTGCTGCCCAACAAGGAATTGGCGGCCTCCAAGGTGACGAACTACACGACCCTGGGCCGAAGGAGAATCGTCTGGAAGATGAGCGCGGCCTATGACGCGCCTACCGAGTCGNTAACGACTGCNTGTTACCGGGCGGTGGAGGCCACGGAGCACATTCTCCCCGACCCGGCCCCGGCGGTGTACCTGACGGCGTTTGGGGAAAGCGGCATTGACTTCACTGTTTACTGCTGGGCGCTGGCGGAGGACTTCTGGACCACCCAGTTCGCCCTGGCGGNAAACCTGCGGGCGGNGTTCGCCAANGCGCAGGNGGAGATACCCTATAACAAGCTGGATGTGCAGATCACAAAAGTNCCAAAATGAGAACAGCCCCGGCGCGTGCAACGCGCCGGGGCTTTCGTTTTTTCATGAACCGGAAAAAGCGTTACTCCACCGGCCCGACGATGGTCCCGCCGCTCTTTTCCTTCTCCAGGCCGTTGGCGATCCGCAAAAGCAAGAAGCCCGTCAGGGTCAGGGCCCCTCCGGCGTAAAGGAGGAGGGAGGAAAGATAGGCGCTGCCATCCGCCAGGGAGGCGGCGCAGAGAACCAGGGACCCGGCGGCGTAAAAGCCGAAGCGCCGGGTCTGCCCCGCCTGAAAGGCGAAGGNGCTGAGCCGGTAAAAGCCCAAGGTCATGAACACCAGGGCCAGCAGCTCCACATAGTACATGGTCAAAGAGGGATTCACGGAGTCGATGCGGTAGGTCAGCACCAGCCGCACCACCAGCGCCGCCACCGGCAGCAGGGTAATGGCGGCGGGGGCCTTGTGCTTCGGCCCGCCCGCCCGGCGGCGGCAGCCTGCCAGCACCGGAAACAGGGACCCGGCGGCCAGAAGGGTCAGCGCCCCCAGCAGCGTCTGCCCCTGGGGTGAGAAGCCCAGCCC